>NZ_NJBR02000027.1:0-25375 GCF_002204235.2 Wolbachia endosymbiont of Wuchereria bancrofti | reverse complement strand
ATTACCTTACTTTTGCTCTATCGTTATCTTTTATACTACCTTGTCTATCTTATTTTGCTACTCCGCTGAATGGATACGTGGATTTCTAAAACGTTTATGACTAGAGCTTAGTTGCGATAAAAAGCAGCTGAGTCGCAGTTATTAAGTATTTAAAATATAAAAAAATACCAATATTTCTAAATAGATATTAACTAGAGTTTCTTTTACCCTTTTTTCTATTTGGTAAATTTCTTAAATATTAAAGTAACTTAAGAGCAGTGGCATTATAAAACACTAATATTTAAAATAATAACTATTTGTTTTTTTCTAGGTCATGCAAGAAGCCTATTCCACTGTGCTGTTATGTACTTAAATTAGGGTAAAAAAACTAATATAGCTGGTTTAAAACTGTACTAAAATGATATGCGGGAGTGATGAGACTTGAACTCACGACCTCATGCGTGACAGGCATGCGCTCTAACCAACTGAGCTACACCCCCTGCTTCCTTTTAGCATTATTAACTTTGAAATTAATAAATGTGCTGCCTTTTGTCAATATTTTTTGCTTGCATTTTGTTGTCTTTTATATTACCATATAAATGATTTAATTTCACACATGGCTCATGCAAGTAGTCCTAATTAAAGGTTGTGCCATGGAGGGTAAACTATTTGGAGGATGAATATGGCAAGTTTGCCTGAAGTTACTGTACGTGATTTAGCTAGGTCTGGTGTGCATTTTGGTCATAAAATTAGTCGCTGGAATGCAAAAATGGCTCCATATATATATGGAGTGCATCAAGAAAATCGTATACATATAATTGATCTGCGGAAAACATTACCATTGCTACAGGCAGCCATGAAAGTTTTGTATGATGTTGCATTTCAGGGTGGTCGTATTCTGTTTGTTGGTACAAAATTTCAAGCTTTGGATATTATTGCGAGTGAAGCGGTTCGTTGTGGTCAATATTACGTAAATTATCGATGGCTCGGTGGTACGCTTACTAACTGGGGAACTATTTCTTCTTCGATAAAGACACTAGTTCAATATGAGAAGGTACTGAATGATGAAAATAGCATTTTAACGAAGAAAGAATTAGGAAATATTGAAAAAAAAAGGCAGAAACTTGATAAGGTGCTGGGTGGTATCAGAGAGATGGGAGCAGTTCCAGATGTTTTATTTATAATTGATACTAATAAAGAGCATATTGCAGTCAAAGAGGCTAAAAAATTAAAAATTCCGGTAGTTGCAATACTTGATACTAATTCCGATCCAGATGGTATTACTTATCCTATACCGGGAAATGATGACTCGAGAAAATCAATAGAGCTCTATTGTAGATTGGCTACTGACTCTATATTAGCTGGAATGGAATCTAGTTTGGCAAGATCTGGAGTTAAAGTTGGTGATATAAAAGATGAAGAGTTTATTCAAGAAAAAGGAGATGGTATTATACGAACTAAAAAGGGGCGTAGTAAAATTTATAAAGAAGATGAAAAGGAGGTAGTAACGAATGAAGATGAACCCAGATAATATAAGAGAACTACGTGACAGGACAGGGCTTGGTTTGAGTGATTGTAAAAAAGCGTTAGAGGAGTGTAGTGGTGATATCAAGGAAGCTATTGGCAAATTACGTGCAATAGGACTTGCTAAAGCTGATAAAAAGGTTGATAGGGTAGCTTCAGATGGACTAATTGCTATGCATTTGGCTGAAAGCTGCGGTGTGTTGATTGAATTGAATTGTGAAACTGATTTTGTTGCAAGAAATGAGAAATTTATAGAATTAATTTCAAATTTAGCGTCGATTGCTTACCAAGAACGCTGTACTAGCATTGATAAGTTAAAAAATGCTAAGTATGAAGGTATTGGCACAGTGCAGGAAGCTATCATGAATGGTACATCGGTTCTTGGTGAAAAATTGGAACTAAGTAGGCTTTGTTACCTAGAAGCTAAAGACGGAGTTATTGCTGGTTACGTTCATGGTGATGTGCGTGGCTTAGGTAAGACTGGTGCTTTGGTTGCATTGCGATCATCTGGCGATAAGTCAAAGTTGCAAGAGATTGGAAAACAAATAGCAATGCATGTAGTTGCTATGAAACCTGAAGCTCTTTCTATAGATAACTTAGATCAAATAAAGATGAACAATGAGCGTTCTATAATTGAAGAGCAAGTAAAAGGCTTAAATAAACCTGAAGAAGTGACGAAAAAAATAGTAGATGGCCGAATGGCTAAGTACTATGAAGAAGTTATTTTACTAGAACAAAAGTTTATAAAGGATGATAAAATGAAAATTTCTGATTTTATGAGATTAAGTGAGTCTAGTGTGAATTCTCCAGTTGAATTGTCTGATTACAAGTTGCTTGTTTTGGGTGGTAAAGGTTAAGTAGTTAAAAATGCATGCCTCAACAGATGAAGGAAGTAAAATAAAGTACTCCAGGGTGTTATTTAAAATCTCTGGTGAGGCTTTGATGGGATCTCGGCCTTTTGGCCATGATATGGAAGTCATAGGTCAATTGTGCAAAGATATATCTGATATTTACAAGCTTGGAGTTCAGGTATGTATTGTTGTTGGTGGCGGTAATATCTTTCGTGGTGCATCCGCATCTTTGAGTGGTTGTGAAAGAGCGAGTAGTGATTATATTGGAATGCTTGCAACTATAATAAATGCTTTAATTTTACAAAACTTTTTAGAGAAAAATTCAGTAAATTCTAAGGTACTCTCTGCAATACCTATGGTCACTATATGTGAACCTTATATAAGAAGGAAAGCTATTCATCATTTAGAAAAGGGTAGAGTAGTAATCTTTGCAGCAGGTACAGGTAATCCATTTTTTACTACAGATACAGCTGCAGCTTTACGTGCTGTTGAAACAAATTGTGATGCTATCCTAAAAGGTACACAAGTAAATGGTGTATACTCTGCTGATCCGAAAAAAAATGAGGATGCTGTAATGTATGATAGACTTTCTTATATGGATTTATTGACTCGTGATTTAAAAGTCATGGATGCATCAGCAATCTCACTTGCGCGTGAGAATTCTATTCCAATTATAGTTTTTTCTTTGAAAGAAGAAAAAATAGTCAATATCGTTAAAGGTCACGGTACTTACACCATAGTTTCAGATTGTGAATGATAGGTAATTTATGTTAAAAGAAATAAAAACTAAGACAAAAGGAAGGATGCTGAAAACTATTCAATCTTTTTATAATGATATTAGAGGTATACGTACTGGTAAAGCTAGCGCGTCATTACTTGATGGAATAGTTGTAAATATCTATGGTGGGCATCAAAAACTAAATCAAGTTGCAGGTGTTTCAGTTACAGATAATAAAACCCTGTTAATTAAAGTTTGGGACATTAGCGTTATAGGTGAAGTAAAAAATGCTATATTAAATGCTAATCTAAATTTAAATCCTGTTGTTGAGGGTAATACCATACGTATAGTTCTTCCAGACCTAACGCAAGAGACCCGTGAAAGGTTAGTAAAGTTATTGCACCAGTTTGCTGAGAATGCACGGGTTGCCGTTAGGAATATACGCAGAGATATTATGGAAGAAATAGAGAGAATGCAGGAAAATAAAAAAATCTCAGAAGATGATTTTCATAACGCTAAAAAGGAAATACAAAATATTACTGACGATAATATTAAAAAAATTGATGGTGAATTATCTATCAAAGAAAAGGATATACTGAATTATTAAGTGAATATGGAGGTAGTGAATGATATCATTTCAGTGCTTGACAGTGGAGTCCAGTCTTTACCACACAACTATTTGATGTACTCGTTTAAAATCAAATTTTCTGGATCCCAGTGTCTGGGCACTAAAATGACGTCTTCTAGGTACCAACTGAGGTCAAGAAAGTTTCATTTAAATCAGAACTAGGTAAGCTCTAAATGTTGAACCTCGAGTCTCTACCGAAACATTTAGCGATCATTATGGATGGTAACAGTAGGTGGGCAAACAGTCAAGGAAGGGTAAAAATTGATGGTTATAGAAAAGGTAGTGAAGTTGCATATGATATTGCTAAGCATTGTATAGCCCTAACCATACCCTATTTAACTTTGTACGCGTTTTCCATGGAGAATTGGCTTAGACCTAAAGAAGAAACTGACTGTCTATTTGGCTTGTTTTACTCTATTCTAACTGATAGAGATAAAGTTAATTTCTTTCACAACTATAACATTAAATTGAATTTTGTTGGTAATTTAAGTTTATTACCTGAAAAAATACTTAACCAAATTAAAAAATCAGAAGAAATGACACATAAGAACGATGGTCTATTGCTTACTGTAGCAGTCAGCTATGGAGCAAAACAAGAAATTATACATGCTGTGAGAAATATCACGAGAAAAAATATTGATTGTGTATCAGAAGACGAGTTTGAGAAATTTCTATATACTAAAGATCTACCAAAGTTGGATTTATTAATTCGCACTGGTGGTGAAAAAAGGTTAAGTAATTTTTTGTTGTGGCAAGCAGCTTACGCTGAATTGTATTTTTGTGATACTCTATGGCCTGATTTTTCTTGTCAAGATTTGAGCAAAGCACTAGAAGATTATATAAAAAGGGAGAAAAGGTATGGTAGATAACAATTTTATAATTAGAATACTATCTTCAGTAGTAATATTGTTCATATTTTCTTTTTCGACATACTTCAGTGATTTATCATTTTACCTATTGATTTTTTCGATAGCGGTTTTGTCTTCCTTTGAATGGTATAACCTAACTCAGGGAAACAGAATCTTGTATGTTTTTGCATTATTATTGATTGCACTACCAAATGCCTCATTAATATATTTATACAATCTACCGCAAGGAAAGTACGCGTTAGTATGGCTCATCTTAACCATTTGGAGCATCGATATTGCTGCCTATCTGTTTGGCAAGAATTTTGGTAGGACTAGAGTTTGCCCAATTATTAGCCCTGGCAAGACTTGGTCAGGATTTCTTGGCGCGATCTTGGCTGGAATAGTGTGCGCAATTTTTGGATCAATACTTTTTGGCCTATTTTCAATTTTATATTCTCCAATCATTGGATTTGCAATTGCTCTTCTAGCACAGCTTGGTGATTTTACTGAATCGCTCATCAAAAGAGTTTACAATGTTAAAGATAGTGGAAGTATAATACCTGGCCATGGAGGTATACTTGACCGTATGGACAGTTTCATTTTCACATCTCCTCTTATTGCTATCTATATAAATTAACTAACTTAAAAATGAAGTACTATTAAAACTCATCCTTGGCCATTATTTCCTCCTTAACTGCTTCTACAGTACAGTCATGGACAAACGTTTTTTCACAATAAGGACAGGCTATTTCCTCCTCTTCTCCCATATCTAAGTATATTAATGGGTGACCAGAACCCTCATTGTTTCCATCACCATGACAACAAACTTTTCTTTTGTTAACCCTCACTTCTGCCATGTTGCTCCTTTAGTTTATAATGTTTTATATATTGAATATATACGTTTGGGAATAGAAAATAAATACTATTCTTCACTTCCTATCCTATTCAAATTGATCAACTCTTTCTGAACACCCGCTGGCACAAATTTGCTAACACTTTCTCCTAATCTTGCTATTTCTTTTACAAAACTTGATGAGATAAACTGAGTATCCTCAGAGGCAGGAAGAAAGATGGTTTCAATTTCAGGAAGAAGCTTGTAATTTACCCAACTCATTTGAAACTCATAATCAAAATCCGATACTGCTCTTAATCCTCTAATGATAACAGAAGCGTTCTGCTCTTTGGCAAACTTCACTAATAACCCATTAAAAGATACAATATCTACGTCAATTTCTAATCTTTTAATTTCGTTTTTGGCCATGCTTGTGCGTAGCTTTGCATCGAAAGTAGTGCGCTTATTAATATTTTCTGCAATGCCGATGATTAATCTATCTACTAGTTTACATGCTCTTTTTATTATGTCAATATGTCCAAAGGTGATAGGATCAAATGTGCCTGGATAAATACCTATTCTGTTATTAATGTTCATCCTTTATTTTTATATAAATTGCTTTAAGAACTTTTAATAGACATAATAACATTTTTTATCTAAAAATGAAAGCATACAGTTGGCCTGATAGCTCAGTTGGTAGAGCAAAGGACTGAAAATCCTTGTGTCGCTGGTTCGACTCCTGCTCAGGCCACTTTCCCTTTCTTGTCAAAATTACTATTTTGTTGTAAAATATTCTATAATATATTGTGATGTTAATGTAAATATTAAAGAAGTAAATCATAATGTATCAATATTATAATAGAATATTTAATATTCTGTTAATTATAGTTCTATTGTTAAGTAATATCACTTATGCTGACGCTAGTGAAAGTACGCATCAAATAGGCAGCGACATAGTGGTTGGTTTGTTAAAAACAGAAAAGGAAACATATCCACATGAGCTTAGCTTATTTCAAAGTATCTACGAGATGTTCAATAATTTTGGAGTTAGAACTGTACTCATTGACTATAATAAAATAATCAACCTTAAAAAAGTCCAAGAAGAATTATTCAGCCTTTTAAAACAAGACGAGATGCTGGCAAAAAAGTTGATATTAGACCAAATAAAAATTGAAGTTGGGCAATTAATTAAGGAGCACAAAATAAATAGAATATTTATTCCGGGGAACTATTACAATTTACATTCAGAACCCTTTCCGCCTACTCCTTGTTGCCAGCTTGTTACTGAAGCGATTGTGAAAATAGTCGATGATAACCCTACAATTCATTTGCTTAGCATATGTGGAGGTTTACAAGGAATTATGAGTGCAAAAGGAATTGAAGTAGTGCACGTGGAAAACCTTGTAAGCGATGAAGAACAGCAAAGATCTCATTTGAAGTCTGCACCTAATCCACAGCAAGAGGATGTAACTCTCCAGCAGATAAAGATTGTTCCAAATAGTCGTTTAGCAAAGGTGGTAGCTAAATTTTTATTACCCAATAAAAATGGCTGGTTTTCAACATATTTTCCAGATGCTCATTCAGGGACAGTGAGCAATACGCCAGAAAACAGAAGGAAATTAGAATTGCTTGGATATAAAATTGCAGCGTTTTCCAATGATGGGGTAATAGAGGCTATTGAAGATAAGTACGGTAATATTTACTTTCAAAATCATCCAGAAGCCCTTGTTGTAAAGTCGGATAAAAACCTCCATTTATCCAATCACAAGGCACGTCAGGTTTCAACACTGGTTGCTATGGCGATTATAAATGATTTTCTCTATCGTGCTTAATGGGCATTATAAACGCTTTGGTTAAAGCTTTAATAATCAATAAAAGTGTATAAGCACATTTATCGGTTATCAGGCTTCTTGTATAGCTATCTGTTATTCAAGCAGCCTCTTCCTGTCATAAAAATAGCTGACACTGGTGTTCAGCTTCACTACATAATTTTTTCATGTGAATATCTCTATTTATTGGTTAGTTAAATCATACTAGATTCCAGTGTCAAGTATGTGGGTATTATAACATCAATGTTTAATGGTAAACGATGTCATTCCAGTGCGTGACACTAGAATCTTAGTAAATTTATTTACTATTTTCTATCATCCTATGGTTTTCCAGTATGAGAAGCTAGTATCACGCACTGGGATATTGGCAGCCACAAATATTAAGAAACTCACCAAGCAGGAAAAGAGCAAAAGAAACCCTAGTCATATCTCTTGTAGGAACTTAGCATTAATGTCGTATATGCTTGATAAGTAGTCAACCTTGGGATTGTAAATATCCATAACGTCACGATAAGGGTAATGTAGAAGTTTTTCAATAATTTCTTTATAAAAAAAGAAGATTAGTTGGTTTTTTAACTAATCCTTAAAAAGGACAAAAAGAACAATGCAATGTGAGTTGTTTACTGTTCTCTCAAAAACTTGGTGCTTATTACATTACTTAATAAGTGAGATTCAGCTAACGTAGATAAAAATTTATAAAGACATGGAGTGGTCTATATAAGAAAAATTAAACATAACACACCTAGTTTAATAATGTGCTTTTGTCGCTTAAATAAAGATTAAAGATAAATTTTAGGCCTAAAACATCCCCATATAAGGGGTTCTTAAGGTCTGTAAAGTGGGCTTTGCATTTTCTATGTCATCAACTAATTGTAAAGAGTTGCAGATTTTATGTATCCAGCTAAGCTATTTACTATTCATAAAGCTCTTTTTGCTTCAAAGAGCATAAAAAAAGCTGATGATCAAGAAATGTGTGATAAATTTTATTCATTATTTATGTTAATATCTAATTGTTAAGCTAATATATACCACCACAGGGCTTTGTGAAAATTCCCATCTTTACTATGCAGAATGGCCTATTTCTTCAAGGCTTGAGACTCTACTTATTCCTTTCGCACCACCCATCTTTTTTCTGTTCTTTAGATTGACTTATTGTCTCAAAATGTATTAGTTTTCCAGATCTAGCAAAAAAAACCTTGTTCTATGGCTTTATTAACTGGTAGCCCTCCTAGTGAGCAATTCTTTCCATTTTTTCGTTGCAATCTTTTAATCATTCCTACTTCTTTTGATCTTTTACTTCTACCTTTATTAGGTCTTTATCTTACTTGCCAGTATACAATCTCACTGCTAATGCTCCCTGACTGTACGGAAAATTAATACTATATCGCTATCATCTAGTAAGGTCCGTGTAAACCTTATTCCTTTTTCTGTTATAATTTCTGCCTCACTTTTACCAATCTTGTCCTTTTCATTAGCAGTAACCTTCTTTTTATTAAAATACTCAACTGTATCTAAGTGACCATTTTTATCAGCAACATCTAAAGAAGTATCATCACTATTATTCTTACATTAGCATAAATCTCTTTATCTATAAGATATTTAACTATGTCCAACCGACCATTTTAAGTAGCAAAGTGCAAAGGAGCATTGCTCTCATTACTCTTTGCGTTAGCGTCAACCTCTTTTTCATCTATAAGAAGATATTTGATTATGTCTAAGTGATGACCTTCAACAGCTAAGTGTAAAGGAGTGTAGTCAAATTAACTACTTGTTACATTAGCATCAACCCCTATCTCTTAAAGACATTTAACTATCTCTGGTTGACCAATGCAAGCAGCTATGATAGTAATGTAAATTCTATAATTTGATGATCTGGTGTAGGAGTGTTACGTTAAATGGATAATCTATCACCTCGTCGCTCTTGATATGTGTCTAAGATTTCTTTTTTTACTGCTCTTTTATTTTTTCAATTAATGTTACTCTTATCTAAATCTCTTTGAGCATTTTATTGAACTGAGTACTTTTTCCACTGATTAAGGCAGAAACATGTTTATAGTTTCTCTAATTTAATGAAATGTGATGCAACCTAGTATCATGAAAGATTTAATCATTGACTCTCTATTTTTCAAAGTTGCAAAAGTACGTACCTTTTTGAGAAGGATAGTAGAAAGTTAACAGATTACGAAAAGAGGATAGGAGAATTTGGGCAGATAATTAAAATGCAAAAGATTACCTGTATAGGTGGTTGAAGCAAGCCATTGTTGCTGATCTTGTAGTATACTAGAATTAATATGATTAGTGGCTGAGGAGGGACTCGAACCCACGACCAAGAGATTATGATCCTCCTGCTCTACCAACTGAGCTACTCAGCCTAATCAAAGACCTTTTTGTATATATGGTCTACATATTTCGTATAATATTTCAAATCAAATAAAGATTCAAGTTTTTCAGAGTTAATGACTTCAAGTAAGGACCTGTCTTGTTTCAACTCAAACAGAAAATCACTGTTGTTTTGTTTCACTTTCATTGCATTGCCCTGAATAATTTTATACGCCTCTTCCCTTGTTAAACCGCTATTTACTAATTCAAGTAATATACGCTGTGAGAAAATTAAACCTTTTGAAGAATTTAAGTTCTTTTCAATGTTTTCTTTATTAATCACCAGTTTATCTATCAAATCCGTTAATCGCACTAAAGCAAAATCCATTGCTATACAAGCATCAGGAGCAATACATCTTTCTACAGATGAGTGTGATATGTCCCGTTCATGCCACAACGCAACATTTTCTAGTGCAGGAGATACGTAACTGCGTATTAAACGTGAGAGCCCAGTTAAATTCTCACTTAAAATAGGATTGCACTTGTGTGGCATGGCAGAGCTTCCTTTCTGTCCAGTAGAAAAATATTCAGCAATTTCCCCAATCTCAGTTCTTTGTAAGTGACGAATTTCAACAGCAACATTTTCCATTGAACTTGCAATTACTCCCAAAACTGAAAAAAACATGGCGTGTCTATCACGAGGAATTACTTGAGATGATATGGTTTCAGGTACAAGTTCTATCCCTTTTGCTACATATTCCTCAACAAACGGATCGACATTTGCAAAATTACCTACCGCGCCTGATATTTTGCAAATTGAAATTTCCTTTTGTGCATTAATTAATCTTTGGTAACTACGTTTAAATTCTTCATAAAATCTGGTAAATTTCAACCCAAGCGTTGTTGGCTCTGCATGCATTCCGTGACTGCGCCCAACACACACAGTACCTTTATAGTCCTCAGCTTTTTTTTTCAATGCTGCAAGTAAATTTTTTAGATTCTCAAGTAGAATATTACATGACTCTTTTAGCTGCACAGCAAAGCATGTATCTAACACATCAGAACTTGTCATTCCGTAGTGAAGGTAACGTACATCAACTCCCACTTTTTCAGCGATATATGTTAAAAAAGCTATAACATCATGCTTTACAGTGGATTCAATCTCGTTGATACGTTCAACATCAAATTTAATAGCACCAGAGAGCCTTTTAGCAACATTACTTGGAATTATTCCTAACTTTGCTTGAGCCTCACATGCTAACCTTTCTATTTTGAGCCATATGTTGAACTTATTGTTTTCCTCCCAAATAGCGGATATTTCTTTACGGCTATAACGAGGTATCATAGAATGACCTCCTTTTTGTTTCTGAGTATACTAAACCCCAGTCCCACGTACTGGAATGACACCAACTTAGCTATGAAAAATATTTCCTTGCGATTATAATAAGATATCACTTTTGATTAGCTTTATCACTATCAGTAGCTCCTCCAACTTCATTCTGTTTTGCCTCTTGTTGTTGTGACTTTTGGCTTTGCGATTTTACCTGCCTTAACTCATGTGCATCTGTTTCTGACTTCACAACATGCACAGCAACTTGTACTACTATTTCACTATGAAACTCTATACTTGCCTGGTACTCACCTAAATTTCTTATCTTTGCTCCATTAAAAGATATTTTACGGTGATCAACTTCATACTCTTGCGACAAAGATCTTGCAACTTCTCTTGTTGTTACAGAACCAAAAATTTTACCATCCTCAGAAGCTTGCTTCACCAATACTACAAACTTACCAGCAAGAGAAGCTGCTAGCTCACTTGCCAAATTCAATTTTCTTATATTTTCCTCTTCTAGAAAGAAACGCTGCTCCTCCAGTTTTGCTATGCTTTCCTTGGTTGCTTTCACTGCTTTCCTTTGTGGAAAAAGAAAATTACGTGCGTAGCCAGGCTTTACTTTCACAATTTCACCTAGTTTACCGAGTGTTCTGATATTTTCTTTTAAAATTACCAACATAAACTACCTAAACTTTTTTAGTACAGTAAGGAACAAGAGCTAAAAAACGTGCTCTTATAATTGCTAAGCGCAATTTTCTTTGTTTTTTTGCACACACCCCTGTTAATCTTCTAGGTAATATTCTACCATAGTCAGAGGTAAACCTGAATAATAAATCCGTATTCTTATAATCTATGTCTTCATCTTGAGAAGTAGCAAGAGGGCAAACTTTAGAACGCTTAAACCCAGTTCTATTATTTACAGATACGTAAGAATCATTAAAATTATTTCGTTTCTTTGTCATTATGCGCTTTGCTCCTCAACTTGTTTATTCATCATATGAGATTTACCTTCAAAAAATTTATCAACATGCACAGACAAGTGGCGAATAATGTTCTCGTTGAGTTTTATTCTACGCACAAATTCATCCATAATGCTTGAAGTAGAACTTATGCACATTATACAATAATGACCACTCTTCATCTTGTTTATTGGATACGCAAAATCCAATAAACCCCAATATTCGTATTTTATCAATCCTGAAGCTTCAATATTATCTAGAAGCATTCCCAATGTTTTGTTCAATTGGTTTGGCTCTGCCATTCCAAAATTTTGTAAAATTCCTTGAAAGATCTTTATTAGGTGCTTTGAAATATCTTCCTTTAAAGCACTTACTGCATTGTGAATAAATGCATTCTTAGCAATTTGCTTACCACCCTCTGGAAGCTTTATAAAATCTTGTGCTATTCCTAAACCTTTTAGGTCATCTTTCAACTCTTTGCTAATTTTCAATTTCACTTCTTTCAAATTTGAAAGATCTTCCTCTAATTCAATCCATAAAATCTTCGCAAAACTTTCCAAGAAATTAGGGTAAGCAATTAGATTTTCTTGAATGTCTTTAGCATGCATTTCTGAATCTCGTTTTGTAAACTTGTCACTTCCTTTTTCCAGAACACCCTTAATTTGCTGGAACATAATATCTGCCTTAATGTTTTTTAATGAAACACCTAGCTCTTGGGCCATTCCTTCTACTTCTTGCTGCAATAACCCCTGTTGCGCTATAAAAGTAAATTCATAAAGGTTCACTATATTTTCCTTTAATATTGATTAAGTATTTCATTATATAAAACTTTTTTATATAAGCAAGCTATTTGTATCAATTTCTATGCATTTAATCCAGCTTAAGTTAGATATTTCATAAACAACTTGAGGGGTGATCAAATATGCACCTGGTAGTAAGATGTTCACTGTGTGCTTTTCAAAGAGAAGTTTGAGCATTATTTTAGTTTTACCATCGCCTTTCAGTACTGAGTTTAATTCTATAGCGGCTTTTTGTGAATTAGCACATCCGGTAGTTAAAACTAAACTTTTCATTACAGAAGTAATCCTTTCTGTAAATTCAGATATATCCCTTCCCACTAATCTTGTCGTATTCTCCGAAGTTTCAAGATCAATTACTACAAATGTCCCAGGCGAAAATAAATTTCTTTTCTTCTCTATTGTTTCATTATTGTAGAATGCTATTTCAGAAACGTTATGAGGATCAGAAAGCGTAAGTATAACAAACCTTCCACGTTCTGAGGTTCTCATACGTACATTTAATATTACACCAGCAGTTTTTGCTATCTTATTCTCTCCAATAAACCCAATATTTAGCTTCTCAAGAAGAGTTCTAAATTTTTCAAGTGGATGGCCGGTTAAATAAAACCCTAGCGAAAATAACTCATGCTCTAATTTTTCTTCTTCATTGAAATCTTTTACCTCCTCAAGTTTTGGCTTTAGAACATCAAAATTACCAAACAAAACAGCTTGATTTGATTCTCTATCCTGTCTATTTTTATTTGCAAAGTAAGCCAGTGTGTCTATTGACTCGTATAGTTGCTTTCTATTCTTATGTACACTGTCACATGCTCCAGACTTAATCAGGCTTTCTAGTGCCCTTTTATTTGTTATATGACCTGAGTTTTGAATGAATTCCCATATGTCCTTATAAGCGCTTGAACGTGTGTTCACTATTCCCTCTGCTATGGAAAAACCGACATTGCGCAGAGCAGCAATACCGTAACGTATATGCTTGCCCTCTATTGAGAATTCAGCCTTAGATTTGCTTATATCAGGCAAAAGAACAGAAACCCCACTGAATTTTGCAGCATGATAGAACAAATTCAATTTATCTCTATCATCGATATTCAGATTCATTAAGGCCGTGAAAAATTCTAACGGATAGTTAGCCTTAAGGTAAGCTGTTTGATAAGATATAACCGCATATGCGGCTGCGTGAGACTTATTAAACCCATAACCGGCAAATTTTGCAACAAGGTCAAAAATGTAACTTGCCCTATCATAATCAACACCATTTTTTGTTGCTCCTTGAACAAAAAGTTTACGTTGTTTATCCATCTCTGCTTTGATTTTCTTACCCATAGCACGTCTTAGCAGATCTGCTTCTGCGAGACTATATCCAGAAAGAATGCGTGCTATTTCCATCACCTGTTCTTGGTAGATTATCACTCCGAATGTTTCTTTTAATACCCTTTCAAGTAATGGATGAATATAATCTGGTTTTTCAAGTCCATGCTTTCTTGCGATGTAAGTTGGAATGTTATCCATAGGTCCTGGACGATAAAGAGAGATTAACGCAATGATATCTTCAATGCAATCTGGTTTTAACTTGATTAAAGCTTCCCTCATCCCCGAACTTTCAAGCTGGAATACTCCAATTGAATCACCGTTTGAGAGCATTTCGTAAGTTTTGCGGTCATTCAAGGAAACTGAGGCAATGTCAATCTTTTTCCCATTTTGATTAATTAAACGACAGACATGATCTATTAGCGTTAGCGTACCAAGTCCAAGAAAATCAAATTTTATCAGCCCAGCTTTCTCAACATACTTCATGCTGTATTGAGTAATTGGCAAAGCCGAGTTTGGATCGTAATACACAGGAACAAAATTTTCTAATTTTTGATCGCATATCACAATTCCAGCAGCATGAGTTGAAACGTGGCGATATATCCCTTCAAGCTTAAGAGAAATATCAAGGAGTTTTGCAATGACTTCATCACTATCTCGTTCTTTCTGTAAGTTTTGATCAAACTCTATTGCTTGTGATAAAGTTACAGGATTCACTGGGTTGAATGGAACCATTTTAGATATCTTATCCACCTGAGTATAAGACATTTGTAGCACCCTTCCCACATCACGCAGCACGGCTCTTGCCTGTAACTTGCCAAAAGTAATTATTTGAGCAACATAACCGTACTTCTTTTGAACATAATCAATAACTAAGTCCCTTTTTTCCTGACAGAAATCGATATCAAAATCAGGCATCGATATACGATCAGGGTTTAAAAATCTTTCAAAGATCAGGCCAAATTTTATTGGATCGAGGTCTGTAATCTGCAATGCCCAAGCAACAATTGATCCAGCACCAGAACCCCTTCCTGGGCCAACTGGAATGCCATTTGCTTTGCTCCAGCGAATAAAGTCAGAAACTATCAAAAAGTAGCCAGCGTAATTCATTGAAGTTATTACACTTAGTTCATAATTCAGCCGATCGTAGTATTGCTTAAGGTCTATGTCTATTTTATTTGCAATACGAAGTTCTAATCCCGCAGTTGCTTGCTCCTTTAGTTCTTCATTCTCAGTTTTATTTTCTCGACAAGGAAATTTAGGCAAAATAGGCTGCCTACTTCTTGGCATGTAAGAGCAACGCTTAGCTATTACTAAAGTGTTATGAATTGCTTCGGGAATGTCGCTAAACAGCTTTTCCATTTCTTCCACAGATTTAAAATAGTGCTCAGTAGTTAGCTTCTTTCTGTTATTCTCCAGAGCATAACTCCCCTCCGATATACACGTTAATATATCATAAGCTTCATAGTCAGATCTATTTGGAAAAAATACATCGTTTGTTGCAACAAGTGGTATATTATGCTGGTAAGCAAAGTCTATCAAGGTTTCTTCAAGTTCCAATTCCTTGTTTGATCCGTGACGCTGCAGTTCAACATACAAATGACCATTGAATGCTAAAAGCAGTTTTTCAACTGTTCCTTTATCTTGCCTAAATAACAGTTGAGCCAATATTCCCTCACATCCACCGGTTAAAGTGATCAGACCTGTGCTTAAATTTAATAGCTCATCAAAATCAACATAAGGAATATCGCTGTTATTTTTGCGCTTTCTGAAAGACTCACTTACCAAAGTGACTAGATTAGTGTATCCTTGCTCATTTTTTGTAAGCAATAATATAGGTAAATTTTGCTCTGAATGTCTGACTATAATATTGCATCCTGTTATTAGCTGTATTCCCCTACTTGCCGCATATTCTGAAAATTCAAGTGAGCCAAATAAGTTACCTGAATCAGTAATTGCAACTGCCGGCATTTTGTTCCGCAAGCAAAGGCCTATCAGCTCCTCAATTTTGACCGAACTTTCAAGTAAAGAATAAACACTGTGAACACGCAAGTGTATGAACATAAAAAAACTTTAGATCAGCAATAAAAAGATAACATTAATTTACTTATGAGGATATAATTTCATAAAAACAAAAGCTTATTTATGATTTATCAGTTCTAACATAAAATACAAAAAACTACTTGATAAACTTCACTAGCTTCCTTATTATAGCACTGAAGGTATTCAGTTATCTTCAGTCTGTGCAAAATTAAACAATAACAGTATTAACATAGTTTGGTATCTTATGTTTAATTTTTCTCACTATGTGCGCCTTGTGTCTTTATAACATTTCTAGGTTTTTATCTGTATAAGCTGAAACGCACTTATAGAGCGTTTAAGACAGTATAGAACGCCAATGTTTTAAAGTAGGTATTAACCAGGGATCTTTTGCCTTTTCCCTTATTTAGTAAATTTCTTAAATATTTATAGCTAAAAGTTATACTAAGAATACCTGAATTTATCACTATGCATTTCCTACATCTTATGCTATGCCATGCCTGCTTAGTAATATTAAACTATTCTCAATCTTAATACTTACAAAGAGGCATAATGGAATCACAAAACTATTACTTAGGAATAGATCCTATGATTGTGAAAAAGTGAAATATCATGCAAAATGCCTAAAATACTCGAGTTATTTCACTCATGACAGCCTTAATGATATGAGCAAGGGCTTTTTTATAGTATTTGGCCTTCAATCGATAGGTATAAAGAAGATAGGAATTCTTTTGCAACTTTCATAAGCCGAGTTACTAAATGTTGTGATATTAATCTAATAAGCAAATGTTTATAAGTGAAGCGTGGTGGTGGAGCTGTATTTTATTTATAGATTCCGCTGCTTTGGATAACATGGTTGGTAAGAAATACTTTTCTGAAATTGGAATAATAACCCAAATTGATATATAAGATACAGTTTCTAAACTACCTGTAAAATGACAAATTATATGTGAGCAGCTAAAAACTTTAAATATTATGGGAATAGCTAAAGTGAATGGAATATCAAAAACAACTATATATAGCATTTTGAAAAAGATAAAACAGTGCAACAAAAAATTGCTTAACACATTTTTATAGCTCTATTCCCCTGGCAAGAAAGGTGTTTTAGGATCTGAAATCTATTTTTGTTTACAAGCTTAAATAACCAAATTTCAGTGAAAAATGTAGCGTATTTTTGCAAGTGGTATACAAGTGCACATGCATTTCCACCCAATGCACGCTGCATTTTTTCTGAATCTTTATTGTATATGTGATTCTATAACTAAGTAACTTCTGTATAGCTCTTTAATGTTATATAGTCTATGTATCTGTTTTACGCTGAACAGATTCTTCGTAAGAAAAGTATGAAAAAGCGGTACTCTATCCGTGTTCAAGAAATGAAATGTACCCTAAATTGTTTGCAGTTGAAGTTTTTGTGGATAATATTACAGCATACACTGTAAATTAAAATGAGTATAGCCTTATTGTATTTTATGCTGAGAATTATGCTTTATTTTCATATTTATATCTTGATCCAATGCAACTAATAAGTTAAGCAAGTATTCTAAAGAGAACCCTTCAATTTTTGACTTATTAATTTGAGATACTTTAGGTTGGTCGATCTTTAAGGCAATTGCTGCTTTTTTCTGTGTTCTGTACCTCTTATTTATTAACCGTGCAACAATCTTTATTAATTTCAGTTTTGTATCTTTTATATCATCCAACTCTATTGTTATAGGATAATTTAATTGTGAATTTTGCATGATAACAACTTCCTTATGAAAAAATTACTTTAATTTTTCTTCTTTAAATAATACGTGTCTTCTGACTACTGGATCATACTTTCTAAACTCCAGTTTTCTAGTAAGCTTTTTTGGATTGCGCTTTTTTACGTAAAAGTAACCTGTTGACTTTTCTTCACCTGTGCTTGTTATTTTTGTTGCACTGCTAACTAACTTCACAAGCAAAGAAGCATTTTTTTTTGCCATACTTAATATAATAACATAAATCCTGTGTGAGTTTATTACGTAAAGCGCTAAAAGTCAATCACTTTGTGCCTTAGAACAGTGTAGATTGCAAAATTCTTGACAATCGGCAGTGCGTTAAGTAACATGAAATTAATTTGAGAACGCAAGGCAAACGGTAAATAAGTGGCAAATAGTGGTAAGAGGTTGCTATTAATAGAAAATTCTATCTGTTCTGATGAGGTAAGAGTTGCTTTATCAGCTGACAATAGAGTTGTAGAATTTGAACAAGAATTCAAAGAAAAAAAACAATTAAGAGGTAATATATATGTTGCTTGTGTAAAACGTGTAGAGCCTTCTTTGCAAGCTGTGTTTATTGAATATGGAAAAAATAAGCAAGGTTTTTTGTCTTTTTCTGAAATATCTCCAGATTATTTCAATATTCCAGAAAAGGAGAAAGAAACTTTCTTTGAGGGTTGCCTGAATGATGATTGTACAGAGGAAAGTGGCAATGCGTCAGCAAATATTTCTTCGGATTCCGTAACTAATAAGAATGTTAACGAATCCGGTAATGGTTTTGTAAGAGAAGTGTCTTTATATAAGAGATATAAGTTGCAAGATGTTATTTCAGTAAATCAAAGACTATTAGTTCAGCTAACTAAGGAAGAGCGAGGCAACAAGGGAGCTTCGTTTACAACGTACATAACTTTAGTAGGAAGGTACTGTGTTTTTATGCCTAATTCCATGAGTAAAGGTGGAGTGTCACGCAGAATTGAAGATGTTAATGTCAGGAAGCAGTTAAAGGATATATTAAGTTCAATGGACTTGCCAAAAAGGTCAGGTTTGATAATAAGAACCATTGGTTCAGGGAAAAGTAAAAAGGAAATTGAGCAGGATTACAATTATTTATCCTCATTGTGGCAGAATATTCAAAAAAATGCTTCCTCTGTAAATGTTCCATCATTGATTTATAATGAAGCAGACCTAATTATGAGGTCTATTCGTGATTTTTGTAGCAATGGTATGGAAGTTATAGTATCTGGAAAGGAAGCTTTTGAAACGGTAAGACAATATGCTAGAAATGCATTAAAAGGTAGTAAGTTACGTTATAGGTTGTATAGAGGTTTTATTCCAATCTTTACTTACTACGGAGTCGAAGATCAGATTTCTGAGTTATACAGCAATAGGGTAAAATTGCCGTCTGGTGGATCTTTGATAATAACTTTAACTGAGGCGTTTGTTTCAATAGATGTAAATTCAGGAAAGATGACGGGAGAAGATAGTATAGAGGAGACAGCTTATAGAACTAATATGGAAGCAGTACCTGAAATATCAAGACAGGTGAATTTAAGAGGCTTGTCGGGATTAATAGTAGTCGATTTTATTGACATGTTAAGGTATCAATATTGTAGAGCTGTTGAGTCTGCTATTAGGCAGGCGTTTAAGGATGATAAAGCTAGAGTTCAATTTAGCTACATAAATGACTTTGGTTTAATGGTATTTTCAAGGCAAAGGATTAAACCAAGCATACAGGAAATTAACACTACAGAGTGCTTGCACTGTAAAGGGATTGGGAAGGTGAAATCAAATGAGGTGATTGTTGCATCAATATTGAGAGACTTGCAGCACATTGCTAGTAAAAATCGAAATAGATCATTTGATTTGGTAGCTCATGGTGCAATTATAGCACATATTTTTAATAACAAACGCAGCACAGTTTCTACAATCGAAAAAGAGTTTAATATTAAATTGAATGTTAGTGCTGATAGCAGTTTGAGTGTAGATATGTTCGTTTTAAAACGAGGGGATGAAGTTAGCTTAAGTGATTGTAAGCCATTACAAAACTCTGGTTACAAAATTGAAAGCAGCAGTAATGAAAGGGCTGATAATTCAGAGAAGTTACAAGGCAGTTTTTGGTTAACTAAGTGGCTTTCACGCATTTTGAACTCTAATAGCTAACTGGAAATCCTAAAAGAGACTTGTAATTGATGAGTCCTATACTTATATATCCTTATATCAGATAACATTTATAAGGGAGTATTCATTATGGGAAGAGCAATAGGTATAGATCTTGGAACAACAAATTCTTGTGTTGCGATACAAGGCAAGATAATAGAGAATAAAGAAGGAGCAAGAACTACTCCATCTGTAGTTGCATTTACTTCATCAGGGGAGAGATTGATTGGTGCTCCAGCAAAAAGGCAAGCAACCACCAATGCGAGTAATACTTTTTTTGCTACTAAGAGATTAATAGGCCGTCAGTATGGTGATCCTGAAATGAAAGATCTGAATGTGCCGTATAAAGTGTTTGCAGCAAAAAATGGCGATGCATGGATTAAAACAACAGATGGTAAAGAATACTCCCCTAGTCAAATTGGTGCTTTTATACTACAAAATCTAAAAGAGGCAGCAGAGGCTTATCTTGGGGAAGAAGTAAAAGATGCTGTGATAACAGTGCCAGCATACTTCAACGATTCTCAACGTCAGGCAACAAAAGATGCAGGAAAAATTGCCGGTTTGAATGTACTTAGAATAGTTAATGAACCAACTGCTGCGGCGCTTGCTTATGGTCTTGATAAGAAGCATGGGCATACAATAGTGGTGTATGACCTTGGTGGTGGTACATTTGATGTTTCAATACTCGAAATAGGTGATGGAGTTTTTGAAGTAAAAGCTACTAATGGTGATACCCATCTTGGGGGTGAAGACTTTGATAATGCAATAGTCAGTTACTTACTAGATGAATTTAAGAAAAGTAATGGCATTAGTCTAAAAAATGATCCAATGGCTATGCAAAGAATCAAAGAAGCTGCTGAAAAAGCAAAGATTGAATTATCAAGTGCAATGGAAACGGAAATAAATCTGCCATTTATTACGGCTGATGCAAATGGTCCAAAACACTTAAATATGAGATTAACAAGGGCAAAACTTGAAAGCTTAGTAAATGATTTAATCGAAAGGACTATGACTCCTTGCAAAAAAGCTCTTGAGGATACTGGTTTATCCGCTAACCAAATTGGTGAAGTGGTGCTTGTTGGTGGTATGACTCGTATGCCAAGGGTAATAGAGAAAGTTAAAGAATTCTTTGGTAAGGATCCACATAGAGGAGTAAATCCTGATGAAGTTGTAGCAATTGGTGCTGCAATACAGGCAGGAATCGTTCAAGGTGATGTAAGGGATGTGTTATTGCTTGATGTAACTCCGCTTTCTCTTGGTATTGAAACTTTAGGGGGGGTGTTCACTCCACTTATTGAGCGTAATACTACTATTCCTACTAAAAAATCTCAGGTATTTTCAACTGCAGAAGATAATCAAACGGCTGTAACGATTAAAGTGCATCAAGGTGAAAGGAAATTGGCAGTTGATAATAAGCTGCTTGGTCAATTTAGTTTGGAGGGTATACCACCTGCTCCTCGTGGAGTTCCTCAGATTGAAGTGACATTCGATATAGATGCAAATGGAATAGTACATGTTTCTGCAAAAGATAAAGCTACTGGGAAAGAGCAGAAAATACGTATTCAGTCTTCAGGTGGTTTGTCTGAGAGTGAAATAAATCGCATGATAAGAGAGGCTGAGGAAAAGGCACAAGAAGATGAGAGGCGTAAAAAATTTATTGAAGTGAAGAACCAAGCAGATAGCTTAGTTCATTCTACGGAAAAGTCTCTGAAAGAGTATGGCGATAAAGTTTCACCAGAGGATAAGTCTTCTATTGAAAAGGCAGTTAATGAATTAAAAGAGGCTAGTAAGTCTGATAACATTGATTATGCTGATTCAATACAACAGAAAATTACTAATCTTTCTCAATTATCTATGAAGCTTGGAGAAGCTATGTATAAAGAATCTCAGCAACAACAGGGGAAAGAAGGCTCTGCTGGTTCATCCACAACAAATGAGGAAGAAAAAGTAGTAGATTCTGATTATCAAGACATAGATAATAAGGAAGAGAATAAATAAGAGTGTATTTTGTCAGCGCGTGACGCTGAAATTTAGGAAAAAAGAACTAGTATTAGCTATTTGAATTACAGGATGGATATTATTAAGACAATAGAAGAAAAAATACGTGGTTCAATAGATATAATTGATGTTGATATTATCGATGAGTCCGTAAAGCATGCAGATCATTATTTTTCTTCGTCTTCAATACTACCTTCACATATCAAGCTAGTACTAATATCTGACAGTTTTGCCGGGATGGACAGTCTCAAAAGGCACAGATTGATCTATGAGTTATTAAAGAGTGAGATAGAGCTAATACATGCAATTTCTCTTCACTTATATACGCAAAGCGAGTACAATTTAAAAAATAAATAACAGAACGTGAAAGAGAAATCCTTATTAGTTAAAGCGGGAAGAAAGTTTGAGGACTATAAAGGTTCTATGAACCCACCAGTTTATCATTCTTCTACTATATTATTTCCTACTTACAAGGACTACTTAGATGCAGCAAATGGAAAAAACATATACGGTGTGGTTAATGATGGTGTTGCAAGAGATTATAGCTACAGCAGTGTTGGCACTCCCACTGTTCATTATTTTTCAAATGCACTTGCTGAAATTGAGGGTAGGGGACGAGCATTAATCTATCCTTCCGGATTGTTTGCACTCACTTTTGCTATTCTGACTTTTGCTAGAGCGGGTTCGCATGTTTTAATTCAAGATAATAGCTATTACCGACTTAGGAGGTTCGCCGAAAATGAGCTACCAAAAAGAAGAGTAAAGGTAACCTTCTATGATCCAACACAGGATATAGCTAATTTAATTCAGAGTAATACTAGATTAATAATGATTGAGACTCCTGGTTCTATAACATTTGAAGTTTCAAATATAGAACATATAGTGAAAATTGCTAAGGAACATAAAATCGTGACTGTTTGCGACAATTCGTGGGCTACTCCTTTGTTATTTAGGCCACTTGACTATGGCATTGATGTCGCGTTGTATGGGATTACGAAGTATATAGCCGGTCACTCAGATTTATTGATGGGAGCTATTATTGCTGAAGGTGAAGTTTTTAAATTGCTTTATGAGATCTGCAAGAATTACGGAGTTACTGTGCAACCATACGACTGTTACCTTGCACATCGAGGGCTAAGAACACTAGGCACACGCATGAAGAAGCATCAAAGTACAGCAATGAAAGTAGCAAAGTGGCTAGAAAAGCATTCAAAAATCAAAAAAGTCTTATATCCAGCACTTCCTTCCCACCCTCAACATGAATTATGGAAAAGTTACTTCAAGGGGGCAAGCGGCGTATTCAGTATAGTACTGGATAGAGAATATTCATGTGAGGAACTAAGCTGTATGGTTGATCATATGAAAATTTTTAGTATTGGTGCTTCTTGGGGAGGATGTGATAGCTTGATATTGCCAATAGATCGTAAATCTGTGTCAAGATCTGTAATGAGTTCAGATTATAGTGGAAGTTTCATAAGAATATTTTGTGGACTAGAAGATCCTGAAGATTTAATTTCTGATTTGAATACTGCACTGGCACGGTTGCCATGTTTGGGCTTTCAAGCTGATGAAGTAGGACATGATACTAAGAGAATTACTGCATGATATTGGCCATTTTTCTGTCATTCCGGTGCTTGACACTGGGATCCAGCAATTAGCGTTACACACTGGAATAACACTAGGCAACCGTACTGTTGATTTTAACATTGAAATTAAGGGTGTTACATGTAATCCGAAGAAAGTCAAAGAGGGTTATCTTTTTGTTTGTGTGTCAGAGGAAGGTGAGAGATGTGTAGGCGGCATAAAAGCTTCAGCAATAATAGCAAGCTTTAGTGCAATTCCAGCTCAGGGTGCTGAAATCTATATCTTCTACCCCAACCCTCGAGAGATATATGGCAAGATAGTTAGCAGGTTTTATCAATTTAAGCAGCTCAAATATGTTGCTGCTGTAACAGGTACAAATGGCAAGACTTCAGTGGTGGAATTTTGCCGTCAAATCTGGCAAAATGTAGGTTGTAATGCAGCATCTGTGGGAACACTTGGAACATGTGTTAATAATGAAAGAAAAGATAATAACAGTAACCTTACTACTCCAGATGCAGATGACCTTTATTTCACATTGCGTGATGTAAATAGTAAAAATATAGAACACTTAGCATTGGAGGCTTCGAGCCATGGAATTGATCAGTATAGAATCCATGGATTAGAATTAAATGCTGCAGCTTTTACTAATTTCTCGCAAGATCATTTAGATTATCATAAAGACGTGAATGAATATTTCGAAGCTAAGAAAAGGTTATTTTACGAGATATTGCCAGAAGGAAAAACGGCAGTATTGAATTCGGATATAGATGAATACTATGCATTGCTTAAGATAGCTAAAAAATGTAGCAACAAAGTTATAACATATGGAAAAACAGGCTCTGACATTACTTTATTAAGGCAGATTCCCACTCCCGATGGTCAACGTCTTACGATTAAAATTGGTGATGAAGTTTACGGTATGTTTTATCCAGTTTTAGGGCAGTTTCAAGCATATAATTTGCTGTGTGCAATCGGTATAGTTATTGCATCTAAGTTGGATTATCAGAAGATATGTATAGATAAATTTGTTTCTTTACCGGGAAGGATGGAAAAAGTGAAACCTTTTGCATTCGTGGATTACGCTCACACTCCAAGTGCACTTAAACAGGCTCTGTTGTCTTTAAGATGGCACTTCAGTAAAAAAATAGTTCTGGTTTTCGGTTGTGGTGGAAATCGTGATCAGGCAAAACGTGCAAAAATGGGTAAAATAGCGAAGATGTATGCAGACAAGGTGATAGTCACAGATGATAATCCGCGTGATGAAGATCCAGCAAAAATTCGTTACGATATTTTACTATGTTGTCCCAATGCACTAGAGGTGGGGGATAGGAGAGAAGCTATAGAGAAGGGTATAAATATTGCCTATGACGAGAATATGATTCTGCTTGTTGCAGGAAAGGGGCATGAAAAATTTCAAATTATAGGGAACAAAGCTTTTGAATTTAGTGATGTTGAGGTTATTAAAAATCAAATTTTAACATACTGATTTTCAAATAGACTTCTTGCGTTGCCTCCTGTCATTCCAGCGTGTGACTCTAGAGTCCATAAAAAATAGATCCCAGTATCAAGCACTGCGATAACACCGAAGAGTGGGCTGCTGATTTTTTATGTGGTTATGTAAGAGGTCTAATCATTCACCGTTCTTGCCAGGTGATAACACTCTTACTCCCTTGGACTAGAATTTAAGATTTCTTGAGAACAGGACCTTACAGGTGCTCCAGTTGTTACCATATCATCTGTACCATATCATCAGCCAATATCACGATTTTATTTTTAATAATTTTGTTATTACTTGTTTTAAAAGCCTTTTCTAAATTTTTCACGCTATTTAAGTGAAAGACTAGCTTGAGGTGTGGTATGGCGAGGACGTTTTATTGCAAATGGTGTATAAGACAAGTTGGATAACCTACTTCATTCCTTTGCAAG
>NZ_NJBR02000026.1:0-3834 GCF_002204235.2 Wolbachia endosymbiont of Wuchereria bancrofti | reverse complement strand
GCCAAGTTGATAAGCTAATATCGCTCAAAAGTGAGATTAACTCAGCAGATGAAAACAATAAAGTAACAATTAATGACTTAATTATAAAAGCTGTGGCTTTCAGCATGAAAAAATTTCCTGATATAAATTCTTCGTGGATAGATAATAAAATACTGAGGTATGCAAATATAGATATTTCAATCGCTGTAGCACTTGAAGATGGGCTCATTACTCCTATAGTGAAAAATGCTGATGAAAAAGGTATTTTGTCTATATCAAAAGAAGTGAAAGATTTAGTAATCAGAGCAAGGTCTGGAAAATTGGAACCAGAAGAATTTCAAGGAGGCGGATTTACTATCTCCAACTTAGGAATGTTCGGTATAAAAGCTTTTAGCGCTATAATCAATCCACCACAGTCTTGCATTATGGCTATTGGTACATCTAAAAAGCAGCCTATTGTTATCGATGAAAAAATAGAGATAGTAGAGATAATAACAGTAACGCTCTCTGTTGACCACAGAGCAGTTGACGGGGTGTTAGGAGCAAAATTTTTAAACGCCTTTAAACATTATATAGAAAATCCTCTGGCAATGCTTATTGAAGCTAGAGTAAATATTTAGCCTATCAGCATTGTTATTATAAAATTAATGTCTTTAAGTTTATAATTCTATTGGTTGATAGGCTTAGAGGTAAAAAATGACTACTACAGTAGAAAAAAATAATCTAAAAATTTTTCCTAAAAACAAAGGAAAGGTTAACTCAAAAGGTGATTACTCAGCAGGTACCGCAAGAGCGCCAGAAACTGAGTTATAGTCGTAGAATGAGTTAGAAAAAGTAATAAAACTTGGAAAGATTGCTCCACCTGTTCTTCCAAAATCTTACCAAACTAGATTTGCTGGAATAAAAGCAATTTTTGAGCAGGATACTCAGAATAAGAGTTCTGGTAGACAATTTAAACATATAAATGTGTCGTTAAATATTATTTGTGACCTGTTATTGAAGGGATGAATGGCTCTACTCCATACTTGAAGCCACAGGGAAGTAGAGTATCGACAACCGCTTTGAGTGACAACGGTAAAGCAGTGGATGGCAATGTTGGAAAGTTTAGTCCAATAATGCAGCAGATTATTAAAAATACTAATACTGCTCAGAAATCAAAAAATTCTTCAAGTGCAAATTTAATACCTGTAAAAGAGAAGATTAGTTTGTTTAACAATATGAATAAAGAGCAATCTAGTACTACACATAAACAAGAGCCTTCATCAGAAGTTTCTAAGTGAAGGTGGCCGTGGTTACTAAATGTTACCCCTGTTTTTGGTGCACAAAGACAGGGGTACTTTCAAAACAGAATGTTCCTTATTTACTTTACGAGCTTGTTGGCCTCTGAACCTTTCTCCTTATAAAAGCAGCCTTAAAAAAGGTTTTAAGCTTTTCCCATTCTTCCTGGCTATTTATGTAGTTCAATACTACAGGTCTATATTCATTTTCAATTTTTTCTAATGCCTTCTAATATGAGTAATCCAGTTCCTCATATACGCCGATACCTGTTGATTATAGTATTATCAGAAACGAAAATAAATTTGGGGCGGGCGGATTCTTCCTTTACATAGTTTAAAAGACATAGTTTTATTTTTTTTACGCGGTATTTTATTGTTTCTAACAATAGCGGTAGACTTTCTATATAAAATATAAAATTGTTTATAATTAAACTTTTTAATTTTTTCGGTAACTTTATATTTTAAAATAGTTCTTGTATAAAATTTTTATCGGTTGTTTTGATAAGTGTAAAAAGAGATCAATAAAAGACCTCAGATCAAAATTTTACCCAAGTATTGTGTTAATAGCCTTATGTACATTACTCTTATCTCTACTGACAGAAATAATGAGAACAAGTCCTTCTCTGTGTTAAGCATGTACTTTATAGATTCCAGAAAATCAACAATACATTTATTATGGAATATATCAGGGTTATCCACCATTATGTAGATGTTTTTGTCTTTCCTAATTCTATTAACTACTCTTGCTAATTGTGTTTTAAATCCTTAATGTTTTTTCTCTTCTCTCTGAAGAATACTCAACTCTCTCAGTATAGAGCTAATGTCTTTTCTATCGACCCCTTTTGTAAGGTCAAGCAATATGGAAAGCATAGCAAGTGGAGATTTACTGATTAGCTTTTCTAGTGTGTTTAAAGAAAATAGCTCTTGGTTTATGTTCTTGAAATGTTATATGACACTTCTTTTTACTTCATATGGCGCGAATAAGTCTTCAAATAGAAAATTTAAAAAAGAAGGCAGTGATTGGTCCAATACATTGATGTTCCATGCGCTACAGTAAGCTGCAATTTCATTTTGTTGCTTTAACTCTTTTGCCCACTCTTTCAAAAAAATGTCTTGCTCCATCTGCATATCCTTCTAAAGATATTATTGTAAAAGACTGGCCAGTTGTTTTTATTATAGTGTTGAATTTACCTGAAAAGTACTTATAGTTTAGGTGGTCATTTTCCCAATCCACCACCTTGATTGGTAGCACTGTTTCTTTTCTTCCGAAGGTTATTGGCAATATAAGTTTTTTTAAGTACATGTCCTATTTTATATTCGACTCATATTCTTGTCTTGAAGTGAGTGCTGCTTTTAACGTTCCTTCATCTAGGTAATCAATTTCGCCACCCATTGGTATACCACAAGCAAGGCGTGATACTTTCACATCTAAATTTTTTAGCGATTCAATTATATACTGTACGGTAACTTGGCCCTCCAATGTTGGATTAATTGCGATAATGATCTCTTCAATTTTAAACTCTGTGACTCTTTTAGGAATATTATCAAGGTTGAGTTCTTCTGGACCTATGCCATTTATTGCTGATAATCTACCACCCAAAACATGGTACATACCTGAATATATACTTCCTTTTTCAAATGCCCATAAGTCGCCTAATTCTTCTACTACGCACATTAGCTTAGTGTCACGCTTTGGGTTGGTACAAATAGAACAAGGTGATTGAGTATCTAGATTTCCGCAAACCTTACACTCTATTATAAGATCTGCCAGCTCTTTAATCAAAGATGCAAGAGGTAGCATAACTTTCTCCTTGTTTTGGAGTAAGTGTATAACTAACCTTCTTGATGATGATGGCCCTAGACTTGGCAATTTGGAAAAAGCATGAACTAAATTCTTTATGTTAATGTTCATTTAATAAATTTAGGATAGTTCGTAAATGGTAACATCAAACCCTTTATAAAGAAAGTGGTAAATCTCTCTTGATCTTACTTTGGTTAACTATAAAAAAAATTTTTTACTCCAACGGAGAAAATTACTTCCACATACTTAAAGCCTCATTATAATGGTAATAAGGGTATTTCTGACTCACAACTTATTTTTGATCTGCGTGGGTTCAATGACGAAGTTCAGTAAAAAACTTAAGGTATTTTTTGGCGAATTATATCAAGTTATAGCGTCTGCATGTCTTTTGGATTTTTTCTGCATTCAGCCAAATTGCGCTTAGATTAAGCGTCAGTAAATTATTACAGCGCCAATTTAAATTATTATAGAGTCAAAACCAGCACAACGGGGTTTTTTTGCCTTTTGGTAAATTTTTTAATATTTGCAACTGAAGTGTTTACTGACAACCACCATTCTGCTACGCATTAGCGGCCGAGATGCTGTTCAGTCTTTTAACTTACAATACCGTGAATAAATCGCAGTATGATGTAGGAAGAACTTGCTTGGGTTAGCTATAGATAGTCTAGTTTCAAATGATCGTTAAAAAAAACTTACAGGATCAACATCTATTGTTACTATAATATTCGGACTTAAGTTACAATTTTTAATCCAATATTTCAGCTTTTTTTGTACGGA
>NZ_NJBR02000025.1:0-29686 GCF_002204235.2 Wolbachia endosymbiont of Wuchereria bancrofti | reverse complement strand
AGGGTAGAACATCTTTTTAGCTGCTTTTAAACCGTAACTAACCTTAGCTTAAATATTTATGAAATTTACTGAGCAGAAAAAAAACAAAAAGACCAGTAGTAGCTAGTTACTAACTCTTTAATTTTAAAAATTTGACGTTGAATGATGTCTAAAACGCTTTTTAACCTAGAAATCTTACAGTATACATAGTGCGAAAAATTAAACAACAGTACACCAAATGTAAAATCTTCTTGTCATTTTAATCTGCACAAATTAGAAAGTTATATAAAATAGCCCTATTATCATAATTAAGAGAGCTGGCAAAGTGTGTCAAGTAAATTTTTCGTTCCTATCAGCTACTCGAATTTTAGTCTATCAAAACCAATGTTCGCACAGTTATGCGTCGCGCACTGGAATGACACTGTCAAACTGCTGCTATTTCATTATCCTTTTCTGTATCTGCTATGCTAAAATATACATTATTGATAACTTCATGCTATAATAACTATTATAATATAGGTGACACAGAAAACAGCAAGGATTTTATGTTAGCCATAAAAAATTAATGCTAAATTTTATTTCAAAAAGTAAATAATCTACTAACACTCGTGCACAATTTGTTTTAAATTTGTGCACGAGTGTAGCACTACAAACCGAGGATGCTATATTAAAGCTTACCTCACTATTAAAGCTATCGGTCAGGTTAGATTACAAACCTAATCTGACCGTTCTCCTATAGCCCCTTAACCCTGATATAATTATATGATAATTAGTTTAATTAGTAGTTAAGAGTAATTACAAGCAAATTGATTTTACTCATACATTAAGGTAGTATAAACTACATTAGTTTAAATCATCGTGCAACCTTACAAATCTTCACTGTTATTTCTGCTGACCATATTAATGGTTATAGTTCTAAAACTACCTGAAGTCACAGTAAATTGGTCTTATCCAGTTCTAAATTTTGATTTATCCTTTCGCATCATACTAATATCTTTTTTATCAGTCGCATTTTTAATTGTCTTACCAGCAAAAAATTTTAGCTTTTCAGAAATGCTATCTTTTTTTGCTTACACTATTAGTTCACTATGTGCAATATTATCTAAGCAGATAATATTGGTTATAATATTCTGTGAATTAATGGCCACCAGCGCATCTTTTATTATCGCAGCTGGCTGCAAAGATAATGGACCTGCAACAAGATACGCTTGTGTACACTTTTTTGTCGGTATTATACTAACAGCAGGGTTAGCAATTCAAAACCCTAATTTAATAATCATGGGTTTATTAATAATTTGTGCTTGTTTTCCTTTTTCATTCTGGGTTGTTGATGCATACCCTGCTGCGTCATTGCACGGTGCATCATACCTTTCCCTATTTACTACTAAGATTTCTTTTTTAATAGCACTTTTACATACCTACAACCTTTGGCAAGATCACGCTGAAATATTAGCATTCTTGGGCACTATCACTGCAATTTATGGTATTATATTTACTTCCCTTGAACAAAACATCCGTAGATTTTTAGCCTACAACGTCGTAGGACAAATGGGCATACTAATTATGACAGGGAGTCTGCTTAGCCATTCAAAACATGCCATACCACTACTTATACTTAACATAATTTTCTCCATTGTTTATCAATTATTGCTCACCGCTGTTGCTAACTCGATTATCTTGCGGACAAAAGCAGTAAATTTTAATAGAGTGGGTAAATTCATGTCAGCGGAAGGAATGTATGCTTTGATCGCAATACTAACAATGGCTGCATTTCCAGGAACTGCTGGATTTATCAGCAAATCATACATTGCAGTCGAAATTAAAATGAATGGTACTAACTTAGAATTATATAAAAACTTACACAAGATTTTGAATTTATCACTTTATTTAAGTGTGGGGCTCAAGTTTCTTTATTATATATTCATTACCAAAAGCAGGTCAAAACTTTTAGCAGAGAAGGGGGGCGGGGTAGCCATGATTATTTTAGCATTTACATGCGTGATCGCTGGCAATCCTTACTTGCCTATTTACAATAAGCCCTCAATTTTTAATCTTGCGTACAACACAAAAAACATCTGGTCACAACTTAATTTACTACTATGTGCTACTTTGCTATTTATTCCTTTACGTAAGTTATTTTTGCCAAGAATAAATTTTAAAATGGATATCGATTGGATTTTTAGAGTTCCCATACCCTATGTTGTTTCACTGTTCAATAAATTAATTTTCAAAATGAGGAAAATGTCCGCTGGTGCACTGCAAAACTTGACTAATTCACTCACTAATTTATACTTTAATAATGCCAATAAACTTAAAGAAGTGCTAAGTTATAATTCAGTGAGTTTTATTTCAGCTTCTTCTCTTTTTTTGATGAGTATTCTGTTAGTGCTGCTATGTTTAAATCATTAACCGAAAGTTTAAATTCTGTATTTAATAAGCTCAAGGGAAAGTCTATTGTTTCTGAAGATGACTTCAACCTTGCTATACGTGAAATACGCATAGCTTTAATTGAAGCTGATGTTTCTCTTGAAGTCGCAAAAAAATTTATCAACGACATTAAAGATAAAGCAATAGGAGAAAAAGTCATAAAAAGCGTTTCTCCTGCACAAATGATAATCAAAGTCGTGCAGGATAATTTAATTGCAATTCTTGGACTGGAGAAAAGTGATCTAAATCTAGGAGCCAACCCTCCTGCTGTGATTATGATGGTGGGCTTGCAAGGTGCAGGTAAAACAACCACCTCAGGAAAGCTTGCTTTAAAGCTAAAAAAACAAAAGAAAAAAGTGATGCTTGCCTCTTTGGACATTTACAGGCCTGCTGCCCAGAAACAACTTGAAGTGCTTGGGAAACAAATAGATATACAAACTTTATCCACAGTAATGGATGAGAAGCCTATTGCAATTACAAAAAGGGCACTGGCGGCAGCAAAAAACGATAATTATGATGTGCTGATACTAGATACCGCGGGTAGACTTCACATAGACGACAATATGATGAATGAGTTGAAAGCTGTGAAGAAAATAGCTTCACCTGCAGAAGTTATTTTAGTAGCCGATGCGATGATTGGTCAGGATGCAGTAAACATAGCCAAATCATTTAACGAAACAATAGGTGTAACCGGTATTATTCTCACCCGTGTTGATGGTGATGCACGTGGCGGCGCTGCCCTTTCTATGAAAATGGTGACTAACTGCCCAATTAAGTTCATTGCTTGCGGTGAAAAGCTAAGCGACCTTGATGATTTTTACCCCGATAGAATTGCAAAAAGGATACTCGACATGGGTGATGTTATCTCATTGGTTGAAAGAGCTGCCGAAATCGTTGGTCAGGAAGAATTTGACAAACTACAAAAGAAAGTAAAAAAAGGCAGACTTGACTTAAATGACTTGGTAAGAATGTTAAAAACACTAAAAAAAATGGATGGTATCAGCAATATAATGAAATTCATTCCAAGTTCGTTTACAAAAAAGCTAAGTAGCGGAGTGCCCGATGATAGTAAAGTGAAAAAATATATAGCTATCATAAATTCGATGACTGAAAAAGAAAGGCAAGATCCGGATATTTTAAATGGCAAGAGGAGGCTTAGAATCGCGAAGGGCTCTGGTACAAGAGTACCGGATGTCAATCTTTTAATTAAGCAATATGATCAAATGAGCGCAATGGTTAACAAATTCAGCAAAGTTGACCACAGCAAATTCAAAGAATCTGACTTAATGGATATACTAAGCAGGAAGTAGAACAGCTTTTTTTTGGTGTTAATGAATATGCAACAAAGCCATTAGTGCTTGAATTGTCCTCTTGTACCCCTCACTTAGAACTTGGACTCTCTATTGTAGAAAGTGGCTTCGTTCTTACCTTCTAATTAACTTTTTCTTTTACCTCTTCTATGTTGTTAACAATGGCCATAATTGCGGGTAGAAAATTTTCCATAAGCTCCTTAAGTACTGCCATATTATTCTTCTCATAAGTACTATAACCTTTTTTTACAAGTCTGTCCATAATATTCTCTTCTTCCTTTGGAAAATCAATGGTTCCATCCTTTATTAACTCTTTTATAGCCGACTGTTATCCCTTGTTTTGAAGCATTTCTATTACCTTTGCCTTATTCCGAGCATTCTTTAGCTTACCTTCTTTCTCTGACTCACCAGTATCCATAAATAGATTTAGACAACTCCCTATACAACCTACCGAAATTATTCTCTCTTACTCGAACTTCAGGTAATTGATTGATAAAATCTTTAAGTAAATTTTTCATCGCCTTCCCTACTTCAATCACCCATTCCTTTATTTTTTCACAGCTTTTCCTATCCTTATCCCTATATAATCCGCTCTAACAGCTACAAGCATTATTAATGTGGCAAACACAACAAGTGGAGAAAACGTCACTTTTAATACTACTCCAGCAGAAGCCATTGCAATTTTTTCATTTGCAGATGCTGATTTAAAATAGTTAAGATTATCTAACGGGCCTTTATTACTATTTATAATATTACTTATCGCCTCATGTTCAACAGATTTTAGAATATCCTCTATTACCTCTAAGTTGGTTTTTTAAAAAGTTGGATTTTATAAGTGCTCCTTCAATCAATTTTATAAATAATTTTTTATTCACTTCCTTCTGCAAACCTTGGCAATCAATTGCTAAACCCAAGCTATTAAAATCCATCTTTCCAACTTGTTCTGATAGAGCTTCAAATAACTGCTTTTTTCCCCTGTGAGGATTGTGCAATTATTTTTATTATACTCGAAACAGTTTCTTTTAGTTTACCTTACTCTAATAAAGGTTCTTCTCCCTTTTCAGGCGTCATATTAAACTCCATCAATTATAAGTATGTCTAATTATATATATTAATTGTATTACAACTAATACAAAACAATTAATATAATTACCCCTTTCCAAACATAGAATTTGTATTACAATACCTAAATTATATGAAATCAAGGTACTATATGGGTGAAAAAAAATTAAAAGCTGCTGTGGTTTTATCAGGATGCGGTCATCTTGATGGTGCAGAAGTGAGAGAAGTGGTTTTAAGTCTGCTTGTACTTGATCAGCAGGAAGTGGAGGTCAAATGCTTTGCACCTGATATCAATATTACACAAGTTGTGAACCATAAAACAACAGAAGCAGTAAAAGAAAAAAGAAATGTACTCGTGGAAGCAGCAAGAATTGCAAGAAGCGAAATATGTGACCTAAAAGAAGCTAAAGCCGAAGATTTTGACATGTTAGTTGTACCTGGTGGATATGGAGTTGCAAAAAATCTATCTGACTTAGCTGAAGATAAAGAAGTAGTAACAGTAATACCCGAGTTTGAAAGATTAGTTTCAGAATTTTTTGCTACAAAAAAACCAATAGGAGCTATATGTATATCTCCAGCAATAATTGTTTCTATTTTAAGTAGCAAAACAAGTAAAGGAGAAAGTAAGATTAAGGTTACTATAGGAGATGACAGAGAAAAGTTGATAGAAAAGCTAGGTGGTGAGCACATAAAATGTGACACAGGGTTATCAATAGAAGATGAAGAACATAATGTGTTTTCCTGTTCTGCTTATATGCGTAGAGACGAAAGTACATATTCTGTATATCAAGGAATAAAACACATGATTGACAGCATGGTGAAAAAAACTAATAAAAGGACTTAAGTAGCCATTAGCAATTTATATCTCTCACACAATTAACTGTTGAACTTTGTATTTTGAGATGTATTATGGTTACATATACTTAAAAAGTATATATACTTCTTCAATTGGTAAATATTAAGGGTATTTTATATGTCAAGTGATTTATGGAATTTTTTTACAGAAGTTCCAAGTGAAGGCTATATAGTTGAGAGTTCATATTGCACGGACAGTGGGTGTAGTAATTATATAGGAAATATTGACCTAAGCAATATTCGGGAATTTAATCTGGTTTCTCCGGATAGAAAGATAACAAAGAAATTTGAGGCTAACATAATTGACTTTTTTGAACCAAGGGTTCATTTGAGTATGGATGACAGTGGCAAAAAAATCAATTTAGACATCGCCCCTGAAAATTGCAGCGCAACAAAAGATGGGTTCCTTTGTATCGATAAAAATGAACAAGATTATAAACTTAAAATTTTAATAAAGAAATTATAATTCTTACATCCCAGATGTAACATTTAGTATAGGTGCTATTTTATTTATAACATTCTTAGCTACAGGTGCAGTGATTATTCCTCCGGTGTGGTGTATGCCTTGAGGTTCATCAATAACAATTAGCACTATATATCTTGGGTTAACTGTAGTTAGCACTCCTATAAATGATGCTATGTTTGCATTCTTGTTGTATTGACCATTTACAACTTTTTCTGCTGATACAGTTTTATCTCCTATCAAATACGTTTTTATGCTTGCTCTCCTATCTGTCCCATCTGTTACTGCTGCACATAATAATTTTCTTACTTCTCAGTAAGTGCTTCTTGCAACAATTTGCTCTCCTATACTTCTTTTATTTAATATCAAAGTTGCATTGTGAAATATCCTACCGTTGATTAATGCGGCTGCAGTCTATACAAGATAGATCGGGGTTACAGCTTTCCATAACCGCAAGATGCCGGTTATTAAAGTGCTTTCACTCCATTTATCCGGGGTCATTGGTGTAGATTTTTCTAGTATTTCTATTTTCAAAGGAGAAAATAGTTTCATAGTTTTAAAGTATTCTATTTGCTTCTCAGTACCTAACTCGGCTGCAATTTTTGCTGCACTAAGTTGGACGATTTCACAAATACATCTTAGTAATTTTTTTGACTTCAGATTTATGAAAATCCTAAATTTTATACTTTCCAATTGTGATTGGCTTTGATACATCATACAAATGACTAGTTTTTACAACGTTTGCATCAAGCATTGCAGCTATTGTAAAAAATTTTAGCACTAATCCCATCTCATACACTCCAAGACTAACGAGACTAAACTTTTGTACTTCTTTTTCGCTTTATTCTGCAGATCAGAATTAAAATCAGGCAAGCTGACCATTGAAATGATCTCGCTTATTTTTCATATTTAAAACAAGTCCTACTCCACCAAGTACCTGACACCCATTTACAGCCTTAGTTAGTTCTTCATGTACTATACTTTGCACTCGTGTATTAAGGGATTAGTTGAACATACTCACCAGGTGTCATTTGAGTAGCGTGAGGCTGGATTCCAGTATTATTTATGTATGCCTCAACTCCAGCAATGCCCTTGCCATCTATATCAGAGTAGCCAAGCACATGTGAAAACAAATTACTGTGTGGGTATACACATTTTACATTGTCGCAAAAATTTACTTCCCGCACACCGGTGCTTTTGACCGCTAGCACTCTTTTGAAATTAAATGCCGTTTTATCCAAGTAAGTTTCTTTTTTAAGTGAGTATTTTACACAGTTTTCGTACTCAAGGTCATTAAAAACAGAACACAGTTGCGCTGCTATACCTTCCAGATTTTTCACTTTGGTCGGATCTATATATAGTGATGTTGTGGCACATTTTGTTGCTATTACCACTCCATTCCTATCTAAAATATTAGGCTGCCTGTATGCCTTAGTACCCTTTTTAAATCCTCTACAGCACTAAACTGACCAAAAATTAAAGAGAATATACGAAAAATAATTATTATATAAAATACAAATGATGGTACTATAAAGCACAGTGAGCGGAGCTATTTTTAAGCAATGTTTGCATACTTACTCGATTTAAAAAAATGGAAATCATTTTAGCTGAACCGCGTGGTTTTTGTGCGGGAGTCAAAAGAGCTGTAGACATATTAGCTATCACTTTAGAAAAATATCGAAATAAACGCAAAGTCTATGTGCTGCACGAAATCGTCCATAATAAATATATAGTAGAGGACTTTAAGAGACAAGGCGTGGTTTTTGTGAACAGCATCGGGGACATCAAGGACAATAGAGGAATATTGATCTTCAGTGCACACGGAGTGTCAAAAAATATAGAAGACAAAGCAAAAAGAAAGGGCATTCAAGTGATTGATGCAACATGCCCCCTGGTTAGTAAAGTACATAAAGAAGCAAAAAGGTATGAAGATAGTGGTAAAGAATTAATATTAATTGGACATAAAAACCACCCAGAAGTTAAGGGAATCAGAGGAAGAGTGAATAATCCCATAGTTTTAGTGCAAACCCTACAGAATGTACGTGATTTAAAGGTTAAAAATCCAGATAATTTATCTTATGTTACACAAACCACGTTAAGCACCGACGATACCCGCGAAATCATTACTGCCCTAAAGCTCAGATTTCCAAACATTACAGGCCCCAACTTAAAAGATATATGTTATGCAACACAAAATAGGCAGAATGCTGTCAAAAAATTAACTGAAATTGTAGACATAGTGCTAATTATAGGAAGTAAAAATAGTTCGAACTCAAATCGCTTGTTAGATCTATGCACTGCCAGAGGAAAAAGAGCTTACTTAATCGACAATTACAGCTATATGGACAAAAGTTGGTTGCAGGGCATAGAAAAGATAGGAATTACTGCAGGTGCCTCCGCTCCTGACATATTAGTTGACGAATTAATAAACCATTTAAAAATAAACGTGAATACAAAAGTTTCAGTTATGTCAGATAGAGTCACCGAAAATGTTCAGTTTAAAATACCGCATTTAGTCTAAAGTATATCTTACTTACAAGATTGGTCACGGCCTCGAATAATAGGCTACCCAAATAGGGAGCTACACACTTAGCTATAGGTATAGACCCCTCTATATGAAGAACCCTATTCTATCTATCACAACATTTACTGCTTCCCTTATATCATTATCTGTAATTAACTCTCTTAATTTCTGCTTCATAGGTATCCTCCCAACTTTTTGGCCGTACCTAATTATAGTAATTGAAAAATGCAAGCTTTCATAAAAGATCGATTGAAGTTTCTGAGCTTCAGTTATATTATTAATATATTTAGATAAAAAAATTAAAAGTTATTGTGCCAAACAAAATAGGTTTCTTGGCTATTTTTGCCTTAGTGATTAGTAGTCAAATCGGCTCTGGAATTTTCATGCTTCCAATTAGCCTTGCACCATACGGTACTTACAGCCTTATAAGTTGGGCAGTATCAGGGTTAGGTGCTATACTTCTTGCTTTAGTTTTTGCATTGCTCTGCGCGAAATTTCCAGAAACTGGTGGTCCTCATGTTTATGTGAAGCATGCTTTTGGCCCTACAGCAGCTTTCTTTGTTGGCTGGACATATTGGGCAAGTTCGTGGGTTAGTTCAACAGCTGTAATAGTTGCAAGTATTGGCTACCTAGCTCCGCTTTTTCACAATAATATACAAAATACACGTCTGTTTTTAGAAATAGCATTAACCTTAGCTATCATGCTAACAAACTTAAGAGGGATAACTACTGTCGGACATGTTGAGCTTCTATTGATGATTGTCAAAATTACCGTGCTGTTTGCAGTACCCATAGCGGCATTACTTCTTTTTGATAGAAATAACTTTGTCGTAAGCGAGGAAATATCAAACCTCACAATATCTCAAGCTTTTGCCCGTTCCACACTTCTTACTTTATGGTGCTTTATTGGACTTGAAATAGTAACAGCATCTGCAGGATCAGTTGAAAATCCAAGCAAAACAATTCCAAGAGCCATAGTATTTGGCACGGTCTTTGTTGCTATCATATACTTCATCAATAGCCTTGCAATTATGGGATTGATTAATGGCAATCACTTAGCTAACTCAAAAGCACCATACGCTGATGTGATAAAAATAATTTTACCTGGTAATTGGTACTTAATCATTTCCATTGTTGCTTTCATTGTTTCCGTAAGTAGTCTAAACGCTTGGTTCTTAGCCGATGGACAAGTTGCTTTAGGCCTTGCAAAAGATAAGTTAATGCCGCAATTTTTTGCTAAAAGAAACAAGTACGGCGCCCCCTTTTGTGGAATCATAATCAATACACTGGGAATATTAGCTTTACTCGTTCTAATATCGAGCAAAAATTTTGCCAAGCAAGTAACTTCAATAATTGATGTCTCTGTAGTTTCATTTTTATTTGTCTACTTAACATGTTGTCTTGCTTTCCTCAAGGTCATCATACAGGAAAAAAACTACTATAAATTTCTAATTGGGGGCGTAGCTGTACTTTTTTGCTGTTGGATAATATATGAGACTCCTATAAACACCTTGTTAATTGCAAGCTTATTCCCTTTAAGCGGCACACCCACCTATCTACTTTGGTACCGCAAGCCTACAAAGTGATCTTCCTAAAAGCTTAACTTAAAAACATAATTTTTTATTTATTAAAATTCTTGGGAATCAGATTATACTACTGACTTACACTAATAGAATTAAGAGGTATTGTGTCAAATAAAATAGGTTTTTTGGCTGTTTTTGCTTTAGTAATCAGTAGTCAAATTGGCTCTGGGATTTTTATGCTGCCGATTAGCCTTGCACCATACAGCACTTATAGCCTCATAAGCTGGGCGATATCAGGACTTGGTGCTGTGTCTCTTGCTCTAGTTTTTGCTACACTATGTGCAAAGTTTCCAGAAACTGGAGGTCCTCACGTTTATGTAAAACATGCTTTTGGCCCTACTGCAGCCTTCTTTGTTGGTTGGACATATTGGGTAATCTCATGGGTTAGCACAACAGCTTTGATAGTTGTAGGTGTTGGCTACCTTACGCCATTTCTTCATGAGGATATCAAAAATATACATTTGTTTTTAGAACTGTTATTATTTACAATTATTACATTAATAAACTTAAGAGGAGTAGCGACCGCTGGATGCGTTGAGTCTCTATTGACGGTTATAAAAATCGCCGTATTGCTTGTAATACCTATAATAGCACTGTTTTTTTTCAATAGAAACAATTTCATCATAAGTAAAGAAATGTCAAGTCTTACAACATCACAGATCCTCGCTCGTTCTACACTCCTGACTTTATGGTGTTTCGTTGGAGTTGAATTGGCGACAGCACCTGCAGGATCAGTCAACAATCCAGCAAAAACTATACCAAGAGCTGTAGTACTTGGAACAATCTGTGTTGCTATCATATATTTTATCAACAACTTTGCAATCATGGGGTTAATAAACGGTAATGACCTAGCAAACTCAAGAGCGCCATACGTTGATGCAATAAAAATCATGTTTTCTGGTAATTGGCATTTGATTATTTCTATAGTTGCATTCGTTTTCTGTGTTGGCAGTTTAAACGCCTGGGTCTTATCTAGCGGACAAGTTGCTTTTGGTCTTGCAAAAGATAGACTGATGCCACAACTCTTTGCTAAAAGGAATGAACATGGATCCCCTTTTTGGGGAATAACAACCAGCTCATCTGGAACTGCAATTTTACTAATCCTCACTTCAAATAACAATTTTGCTCAGCAGATTACATCGATTATCGACTTCTCTGTAGTTTCATTTTTATTTGTCTACCTTGCATGCAGTCTTGCTTTTCTAAAGGTTGTTATAAAGGAGAGAAATTATCACAAGCTTTTAACTGGCAGTATAGCAACAACCTTTTGTTGCTGGGTAATACTTGAAACTTCTATAAATACCTTGTTAATTGCAAGCTTATTTACCACGAGTGGTATACCTCTTTATTTATTTTGGTACCGCAGAGCTTCCGCACAATAAATATTATACCAGATGCTCTTAAAATATTTGATATTTATGGACTACGACTTTTTTTGTCATCCACTTGTTCAATATTACTCTTCTTAAGCTTGCTGCTTATTTCTTCTGTATATTTATCATCTATGCGAGACTCATTTCTTATCTTACTAGAGCGATCTATTTGCAATTGTAGCTTTTTATATGTCTCTTTCTCAGATGTGAAAATTTTCGCTAAAAATCTTCCTATCACTGGTATTGATTCCAATAAATCTCTTAGCTTCGAAGACTGTTGTTCCGTTTCTAGAAACCGTGTTTTAACAGTTTTTACAGCATACTTTTTATCATCAAAATTTATATCATATCTTCTTTTTGAGAGAACACTTTGAACCTTTGACCCATTAGTTCTCTTAGGTTCTTGAGATGTAGATATTGCAGGTTTCACCTTAGTTTCATCATATTTTTTGCTCATCTCTCACTTTATTATGTAATATTATTAATATTGCATAATAATAACTAAATTATAATTAATTGCAAGGTAAAAATATTAAAATAATTGTAAATTCTGTCGGTAAAAATATAATATAACTTTGAAGTGAGAATTTTAATTTATATGGGACAAAAAATTGCTGTTGTTGGAGCAACCGGTAGAGTAGGACACGAAGTACTAAGCATACTTGCTGAGTTTCAAGACGAGGGAAAAATTTCGATAGATTCTGTTATTACATTTGCATCAAAAAAATCAAGGGGAAAAAAGGTGAGTTTTGGTAACGAAGAATTAACTGTTTCATGCCTTGAAAATTATGACTTTGCTGATATTGATATAGCCATCTTCTGTGCTGGGTACCATGTTTCGGAAAAGTACGTACCGATTGCAACTGAAGCTGGATGCATCGTAATAGATAACAGCTCTTATTTTAGGATGAAAGAAGGTGTACCACTAATCATTCCAGAAATTAATAAAGAAAAAATCATGGAATACAAAAACCACAACATAATATCCAATCCAAACTGTACTATAATACAGATGCTGTTAGTGCTACATTTATTATACCAAAAAGCAAAAATAAAGAGAATCGTTGCTTCAACTTATCAATCAACCTCTGGTGCAGGCAAAGCAGCAATGGATGAACTCTATAATCAGACAAAAAAAATCTTCACAAACGAAGCTAAAAAGCCTGAAATATTCCCTAAGCAAATAGCATTCAATTGCATTCCTCATATAGGAGAGTTTATGGAAGATGGTTCTACAAAAGAGGAATGGAAAATGCAAGAGGAAACAAAAAAAATCTTAGAGGCAGATATAAAAGTTACTGCAACTTGTGTAAGGGTGCCAGTTTTTATTGGTCATGCTATAGCAGTAAATGTAGAGTTTTATCAGCACATAACTGAAGAACAAGCTCATGAAATGCTAAGTGAAGTTGAAGATACCGGAATTTTAGTGTACGATAGGCGAAAAGACGGCAAATATATAACCCAAATTGATGTCGTACAGGAGAATGCAGTATACGTATCACGTATTAGAAAAGACAATACTGTTGAACATGGATTAAATATGTGGATAGTGGCTGATAATCTACGCAAAGGTGCGGCACTAAATATAGTACAAATTTTGGAGATCTTGACGAGGGAGCATTTATCAATCAAGTGCATATAGAGTGTACGTACGCTGTAGTTCGAAGGAAATTTGCATACCAATAGTGTCATTCAAGTAGCCCGTGGAAAACGAAAAAATCACTTGACAAATTCTACCAGACCCCTCACCACAGAGCTGAAGGTATTCAGTTATCATTAGTCTATACAGATTAAATGACGAAGTATCATGTAGTTGACATCTTATGTTTAATTCTTTGTACTATGTGTACTTTATGTCTTCACAATATTTCTACGTTCTACCTATATAAGCTGAAACGTGCTTATAAAGACAGTATAGTATGCCAATTTGCAGGATTAGAGAGTAAACACTATCTAACATAGGGTTTCTTTTGCCTTTTTTCTCGTTAGTAAATTTCTTAAATATCTATAGTAAAGGTTAGTTGCAGTTTACGAAGCCAACAAATGGTGCTATTATCAGTTTGCTCATAAGCAAACTTTTCTGGATGCCAGTGATTCTTGTGTTTAAGGCAAAACTGGCTATGAAACTTAATGCATCGTTTTCGAAAACAAACGTTTGTGCAATTGTGAGAGATATAGCATGCTAACTTAAATCTATATTAACATGCCCCATTTTACGCCTACCTCTGACCTCTTTTTTTCCATATATAGTTAAATTGGCTCTTTTGTCACTCAAATACTTGTAAGTATTATATACATCATTACTTATTATGTTTTTCGTCATACAAGGAAAGCGCAACACCACTTCCTGCATAGGTAACTTACATATTACCCTAATCAGTTGCTCGAATTGACTAACATTACATGCATCCAAGCTCCAGTGGCAAGAATTGTGGGGTCTTGGAGCTAGCTCATTGACTAGCAGCTCACTATTTTTAGTAATGAAAAACTCAATAGTTAGAATTCCCACTACATCAAGTGCATCTGCTATTTTCTCTGCGGTTTGTTGTATCTCTTGAACTAGTTTACTATCTACTTTAGCTGGCACTATTGAAGTATCAAGTATTCCATCAACATGGTGATTTTCTGCCACAGGGAAAAAAGCTACTTTACCGTTTTCATCCCTTGTAACAACAATTGAAACCTCTTTTAGTAAGTCAACACTTGCCTCGAGAATGTACTGTGCATTCCAATCAAAGGAAGCAAATTGCTCTACTTGAGAATCATTCCCAATCATATATTGTCCCTTCCCATCGTAACCCATTTCTGTTGCTTTTAGCCTTGTTGGATAGCCAAAAGCTCTAGTGCCTTCTAATAGGTCGTTATGATTTTGTATACTTTTATAATCAGCGGTTCTTATACCTAAATTTCTAATAAAATCTTTCTCTCTAAGCCTATTTTGTGAAATGTGTAATGCTCTTTTACCTGGATAAAAATCTACATATTGTGACATAATATCAATTGCGTCACATGGAATATTTTCAGATTCAATAGTAACTAAACTCACACTCTGTGCAAAAGATTCAAGTGCCTTCTTATCAGAAAAATCTGCTATTGTTAAATCATTAGCAACAGAGCAAGCAGGATCATCTTTAGCATTAGCAAAAATATGTGTTTCTTGCCCAAGCTTTGTCGCAGCAATAGCGGTCATTTTACCTAATTGTCCACTACCTACTATTCCTATCACTCTTTTACAAAGTACATCTGATTTGCTCATATAATTGATAAACAATTCTTAATCAGAATACTACAATATGCTTGAAGAATCTACGAAAACAGTGTATAATTAAAGTATTACTTTCTATCATGAATACTCTGTCATGACTTTAGAATATACACTTACTACTAACTCTGTTGAAGTTACAGTTTTGCCAGTCTATATTGAGGAGCAATCTATTCCTTATGAAAATTGCTATGTATGGATGTACAATGTCAAGATAAAAAATAAAAGCCTATCAACTATTCAATTGCTGAGCCGTCATTGGCAAATAATAGACTACAAAGGAAAGATAAACGAAATTGTTGGAGCTGGTGTTATTGGAGAGCAGCCTGTGATAAAACCTGGAGAGGTATTTAAATACACAAGTGGAACATACTTGAATGCACCGTCAGGAATAATGCAAGGTAAGTACGAATTCCTAAATGAAGAAAGCACAAAAGTTTTTGAGGTTACAATACCGTCTTTTTCTTTAGATAGTCCATACACAAACATTAGGCCACATTAAACCAACTGATTGCCATCACAAATCTATTTTTTATTTTCATCATCAAGCTTAAATAAGATTATTGTAGAGATTAAGCCAGTTATAACTATCATTAACGAAAATGGGGCAGCTTCTCTATAACGTTCATCGCTTACAAGTTCATATATTCTAGTTGATATAGTTTCAAAATTAAATGGCCTGATAATGAGTGTTGCCGTAAGCTCTTTAATAGTATCCATAAATACAAGCAAAAATCCTGATAATATACTTTTCTTTATGAGAGGAATATGAATATTCAGACACGTGGAAATGGGTCCATAGCCCATAGTGTATGCGATCCACTCAATTTCATTAGGTGTTTTTTTAAGCCCTGATTCTATTGCTTTGAAAGATATGGCAAAAAAACGAAATAAATATGAGTAAATCAAAGCGCCAACAGTTCCTACCAAGCTTATTTCTGTAACGTATTGAGTAATAAAAGAAGATATCTTGCTTAAAAATATTATTATACTAATAGCAATAATTGCATTTGGAATCGCATAGCCTAAAGAAATTAGACGCGCTATATTGTTGATCACCTTATTCTTACGTGCCGTACATCCTATTATTATTGCAATACTAACTGAGATCATTGCAGTGATAAACGATAAGCCAATGCTATTTGCTATTATGTTATAGAATCTTGCTCCGTATATGAAAAATCCCTTCTCTATGCTCCAATATATGAGTGGAATAATCGGCAAAGCAAAACCTACTAATATCGGCAATATACACATAGCATAAGCGAAAACTAATGGTATAGCACCACTTATACTCCGTTTGTTATGATAATCTGAATTAGTATTAATGGCAGAGTAGGATATTTCCTTTTTTTGTAGAATTTTCTCGACAGCTATCAGTGCTGTAATGAAGACCAATTCTGCAACTGCTAAAACAGCAGCTGAATATTTATCATGCAGTAAAAACCAGGTGCGATATATTCCTGTGGTAAAGGTGTCAATCGCAAGAAATTGTGGTGTACCAAAATCTGTAATTACCTCCATTAACACCAAGGATATCCCAGCTATAATTGACGGACGTATAGAGGGAATAACGACAGAAAATAAGCTCTGTAAAGAAGAAAACCCAAGTGTTGATGCAACAGTAACTGAGTTGCTAACATTCTTTAGACTTGAGCGGACTAATATGTAAACGTATGTATATAAACTGAATCCCATCACTAATATTCCACCGCCTAGAGACTTTATCTCAGGAAACCAATAATCACCTTTACCCCAGTGAAAAATTTCTCTTAATAAACTTTGTGTTGGACCTGAAAATTCTAACGAGTTGACGTAAACAAACGATACTATATATCCGGGAATTGATATCGGAAAAAATAAAGCAACCTCAAAAATTCTACTCCCAGGGAATGAAAAAAATGTGGTGAGCCAAGCTGGAATCACTCCAAATATAAAAGATATACTTCCAACCCCTATCATCAAAATTAACGTATTAAGTATATATTCAGGAAAAAGTGTGCTAATTACCCACTCAGAATTTGCCGATTCTGTAAATAGAATCGACACTAATGATAGTATAGGGCAGACAAATAATATACTTACTAGAAATAAGAATATACTTTTAAATACTCTTAAAAACATTAAATTAAATCCATATTTAATATTAAAATGTTATATGTAAAAGCTGAAGATATTCAGAGCTGATTTATTGAATATCTGCATAATTTTGTATATTATGTTCTAAGTTGATAAGTTAATAATCATGAGTTTTGTCATAGCAACTTTTTACCATTTTGTAAAACTCTCTAATTATTATGACATGAAAGATGAAATAAAAGCTGCATGTGACAACGTTGAGCTAAAGGGCACCATACTCCTTGCAGAAGAAGGCATTAATGCAACTATATCTGGTGAAAGAAATGCAATTAATAAAATATTTAATTTTCTACGCTCTGATTATAGGCTGAAAGATCTTACATGGAAAGAAAGTGCAGCAAAATATCAACCATTTAGTAAGATGAAGGTGAGGTTAAAAAGAGAAATTGTGAATCTTGGTGTAAGCAATTTTGATACTTCTCTTAGGGGCAAATATATTGACCCAGACCATTGGGATGATTTTATCTCTCAACCTGACGTTCTAGTAATAGATACACGAAATGAATATGAAGTGAAGTTAGGCAAGTTTAAAAATGCAATCAACCCATATACTCAATGCTTTCGCGAGTTTCCTCAGTGGGCAAAGTCTTTCTCTAAGAATAAAAACTTGAAAGTGGCCATGTATTGCACGGGTGGGATTAGATGCGAAAAATCTACAGCGTATATGAAAAGTCTCGGGTTTAACGATGTGTACCATCTTAAAGGTGGTATTCTTTCTTACCTTGAAAGAACTCACAATAAAAATGGCAACTGGGAAGGTGAGTGTTTTGTTTTTGATGATAGAATTGCCATTAATAGCTCACTTGCCCCAAGCAATAAAATAAAATGCATATTTTGCTCAAATCAAGTTTCAGCAGACGAGCTGAAATCAGTCTCACGTGGCCAAGTGGTTTGTTCTGGTTGTAAACCTTCATAATTATAAGAAAGTTCCTGTGTTAGAATTGAATGAAGTCTCAGTAAATTTAAATCATGCATGCCTTTACTTTTTACTTTTAATCAACTCCAGAGCTCTCTTCAGATCTACACTTTTGATATCTACATTTTTGCCTAAAGCAACGTTTGTTTTACCGCATTTTATATAGAATCCATACTTACCGTTGCAGATGAAAACTTCTTTTCCCTTTTCATTAAAACCAAGGGATTTTAGCTCCTTGCGTGGGCTGTTTGCAATAATTTGCACAGCTTCATCTAATTGAATCTCCAACACCTCTTTGAAACTTTTTTTAAGAGAAAAGTATTTACCATCATAAAAAATATAATATCCAAACCGTCCAAGGCCTATTTTTACCTCTTTTCCGGTTTTAGGATGTTCTCCGATTACTTTTGGCAAGGAGAGCAGCCTAGTAGCGATACTAAGATCAATATCATTAACATTTATATCTTTTGGTATGGAAACCGTTTTTTTCTTTTCTGACTCACTATTAAACTCCAGGTAAAGGCCAAAAGGACCTTTTTTGATTATCACCTCCTGCTCCGTTATACCATCTATACCCAAGCTTTTTGGATATTCTGAGTTGTCATTACTGCCAGTAATTTCTTTTGTATGGGTACATGTAGGATAGTTAGAACATCCAAGAAATACCCCAGCTTTTCCAAAGTTTAATTTTAATATACCATCTGGGCAATCAGGACATTTCTTATTTACTTCTTTTTTTCCTTCTTCTGAACAAAACCAATCAACTACTAAATCACGAATACCGTTAAAAATTTCATCATGCGTCATTTGCTTGACAGAGTTTACATGATTAAAAAATGGCACCCAAAAATAACCTAGTTCCTTTTTCCAATCTGCACGCCCGTTTGAGATTAAATCGAGCCTTTCTTCCATTTGTGCTGTGAAATCATACTCTACACAACGCTGAAAAAAAGTTTCTAAAAATATGGTAACAATCTTGCCGCGGCTGCTTGGAATAAATCTTTTATTATCCAACGTAACGTACTCACGATCCTGTAACACTGAGATAATTGCTGCATAAGTCGATGGACGTCCTATACCAATTTCCTCCATTTTCTTAACGATACTTGCTTCACTATAACGTGATGGAGGTTGAGTAAAATGTTGTTTTGGATCAACAGAAATTAGCTTACATTCCTCACCTTCTTTCATAGCAGGTATCATGCTCTCATCCTCACCATCCATTCTATCTTTATAAACCTTATAGAAACCATCAAAGAATATGCTCGATCCACTTGCTCGCAGAATTACTTTCTGATCAGCAGAACTAATTTCAACTACCACTTGATCAAGGATTGCTGATTCCATCTGACTTGCAATGGTTCTTTTCCAAATCAAACCATACAATTTAAATTGTTCTGGCGTTAAGTAATCCTTAATGCTGTCTGGCGTTCTATCTATATCAGTTGGACGAATTGCTTCATGCGCTTCCTGAGCATTTTTAACCTTTCTTACATACTGACGAGAAGACTTCGGTAAATATTTATTACCATACAATGACTTAATTGACCTTCTGATTGAGTTTATAGCTTCATCTGCAATATAAAACCCATCTGTACGCATGTAGGTTATCAACCCTACAGTTTCGCCACCAATATCAATACCTTCATACAAATTTTGCGCTATGCGCATAACATTTTTCACATTAAAATACAGCTTATTTACTGCATCTTGCTGAAGACTTGAAGTAATGAATGGAGGCAGCGGATTTCTCTTAACTTGCTTGCGTTCTACTGTGCTTATAGCATATTGCCTTGATTCAATTTGCTTAGCTAAGCCTTTTGCTTCTTCTTCGTTCTTAATATCAAATTTCTCTAGCTTTTTATTATCATAGTGGCTGAGCACAGCAAAAAACGTCTCGCTTTTGCTATTTTTTATTTCCGCCTTTATGCTCCAGTACTCTTGTGATACAAATTTACTAATTTCATCTTCTCGTTCGCATATAAGCTTTAACGCAACAGATTGCACTCGCCCTGCAGATTTGCTTCCAGACAATTTTGTCCACAGCAGTGGTGACAAGCTAAATCCAACTAGATAATCCAAAGCTCTCCGTGCTTGCTGCGCGCGCACTAAGTCCATATTTATTTCACGTGGATTCTTTACTGCCTCTTGCACCGCCCTTTTTGTTATTTCATTAAAGACCACCCTATAAATGTTGCTTTTATCATTGATTGCTTTCCTCTCCTTTAGTGCCTCTATTACATTCCAGGCTATTGCTTCCCCTTCTCTATCTGGGTCTGTTGCAAGATATATATCTGATGTTTGACTTGCTTCCTTTACTAGCTCTTTTACATACTTCTCTGCTTTCTCAATAATTTCATACTTTATAGCAAAATTATTATCCGGATCAACAGAACCGTTCTTCACTGGAAGATCTCTCACATGTCCAAAAGATGCAGCAACTTTAAACTCTTTACTTAAATATTTACTTATCGTCCTTGCCTTCGCGGGCGACTCAACTATCAATAATGCCATATTATTATATTAGTACTTAAAGATAATAAGTTGAGAAATATACGATGAAAAGTAAAAAAATGTTTTAATGGGTCCTTTTGACTCTATGAAGTGGGTTGTGGAATGTTTCCAGAAACCTCTCAGATCTTGCTATTTTTAAGCGACTTCGAGGGCTCATTACAATGATATATGATTGTAGCAGCAACAAGATAACAAACCCCGACTGCTATTTCTACTGCTAACATTTCTAGGTAAACTGCAATAGCTACTCCTAAAGCAATTCCGGCTATTGCTTAGCGTAGAAGCAGCTGCAATAGGCAGTTTGTTCCCATTTTCACTTTGCAGATTTGGCTGCAATGCCTCTAACTGGGATAAAAACGTTCACTTACCTCTTTAGGTTCAAAACTGTAATCTATTCCCTCAACACTGTCGCAATATTCCAAAATAACTTGATGTAGCAAAGCTTATCCTAGAGAATCAGGAGTATTTATTCTACTCCATTTTAATTAAAGATTCTATAGTAGAAATATCACAACATCCTTTAACTAATAAGTTTTTGCCATTGCCATCCTCTTCCATTAAGCTAACATTTATTTTATTTTCTATATGTGGATAAATATTATGTTTTATAATTTTGTGTGATATAGGAGTACTGTTCTCATCCTTTAATTCCACAATTCCTTTCTCAACAAAAATACTCATCATTGAATAGCATGCTTTTTCTGTTTCTATGCAACCGCGATAAAAGGAGAAATCACTTCCATGAACTATTTTTCTATGATTATCTACAAGCTGGTTAACACATATATTAAGCAGCGTTATACGTTCACCATTTGGAATATTGTACATACACCTTTATCTACCAGTGAGTAAAAAAGGGAAATAGAATTCTCAAGGGACATAATTATATTCTCTTTTACATAGCCTTCTCTAGATTGTTCTGAGTTTATTCGGGACTGGAACTGATTAAGAAACTTAATCACACCTCTACAGAAAGGACCTGTATTACAACTGGCGTTACTATCTTGCATTTCTTCTTAACATTAGTGTCACTACTGTTTTTGAAAGAAGACATTTTGGAAGAAGGTCGATAAAAATTAAAAGCACCAAAGTTAAACGACGTTTGCTTAAAAACAAAACCACCAGAACCAGGGTTATTAAAATACTTAAAGAAATAATGAAAAATCTTATTTCTGTCACTATTTTGCATATTAATATCGTTTACATCACACTTTCCTAGCAGCAAGCCCGCAGTTTTATAAGAATTTAATTTGATAGCAAGGCGTAAAGTGTCAATAAGAGATACTTTCGTTCCTTTGCTGATCAAATAATCAATAATTTGCACATGATTTTTCTTAATTACATAATCAATTGAAGTAATACCAATATATATAATCATATTTAACGTTAATATCGATGCTAAATCCTTCTACTACTATACATACAGATCCTAGATTATCCTCAAGAATTAATTGATACAAGAAATCTTATGGCTGTTTCCTTATATAATCTGAAAATAAACCACCAGGTGTTACTATATTTTTCTCTTATAATCATTTTATCATATCTTTTTTTTCTTTAGATTAGGTAACACCTTATATGCCCTTTGAACTTCTAGGAACAACATTACAGATTTTGCATCTCTTCCAACTCAAGCTTAGATAAAATAGCACCATTAAATCGCTTTTCTAACAATTCTTGATATCTTTCTTTTTTTAGGTAGAAGTTTATCAGGATGACATTTCAATCCTAATTTTTTATAAGCTTTGTTTATTTCTTCTGGAGCAACATATTTATCTACTCCTAGTATTTCATAGTAGTTTCTAGCCATATGTACCACAATTCAAAAATAACAAAATAATATATTAACACTATATGGCAAAAAGCCAAGCGACCTCATCCAGAGATGTAGACAATGTTGGAATTCTATATACTATAGCTAGTGCAGCTCCTACGTAATACCGCCACCGTTAACAGGCAGAGATTGTCAGTAAGTCTTTAGCTATAAATATTAGGATATTTACCAAATAAAGAAAAAAAGGCAAAAGAAACCCCGTGACAGCTAGTTACTCACTATCATTTCATCAGTTGGCGTTTTTTTTAAGCGCCTAGTAGGCGTGAATTACAGCACTAATTGGTAATAAGGTGTATATAATGTAAAAAATTAAACATGAGACACTAGATACGTTAAGCCTTTTTGCCGTTTAATCTGTACAGAGAAGATAAATAATTAGCTTCAGTGCCATAGTAACAAGGTGGCAGAGTTTGTCAAGTAGTTTTCAGTCCTGACTCCCTGTTTTTAAATCATAATATTCGTTTAAGTGCTTGCTGTTTTTAACCTTTTATAGTACATTTACATATTGAAACTATAAAATTCAATTTATATATTTGCGTGCTACAATTCCAGTTTTAGAAAGGTTTTTCAAATTTTATTCTATTTTAAGTATTATAGGATCAAGACAGTCTGGTAAAATAACTATCGCTAAAACATTGTTTAAGCACTTGCCATACATATCTTTAGAAAATATCGATACCAGTTTTCAGGCGCAAATTGACCCTAGGGCATTTTTAGCTAATTATAACAGGGTGCTGTTTTGACGAAGTAAAGCATGTGCCTGAGCTATTATCGTACCTTCAGAAATAGTTGACGAGTCTCCTGTAAAAGGTCGATATGTATTAACAGGGCCCCAAAAACTTGCTTTTAGTCATCATATTTCCCAATCTCTTCCCAGGACGCATAGGCATGACAACATTATTACCTTTCGAGCTTATCTGAGCTTGGTATGTCAATAAACATTAATTCAGCTATTTTCAAGGGAGGGTATCCTGGATTACATAGTTTTAACATGCATCCATTAGATTTTTATCCCAGTTACATCCAAACTTACATTGAGCAAGATGTTCGACAACTTAAAAATATTGAAAATATCGGTAGACTCCAAACTTTTCTCAAATTGTGTGCAGGCAAGTAGGTCAGATTCTTAATCTACCATCCCTTACCCAAGACTGTGGTATTTCTCATACAACCGTATGACAGTGGCTGAATATCTTGGAAGCTAGTTACTTAATATTTTTTCTTCAGCCATTCCATCAAAGTTTCAGCAATCGCCTAATCAAGATGTCAAAATTATACTTTTATGACACCAGCCTTATCTGCACACTCCTCGACTTTGAAAAGGAGAGTCAACTAGAAACACACTATCTTAAAGGAGCTCTGTTTGAAAACTTGACTGCTTTGGAGATTTTTAAGAGGCGTCTTAATCAGGTATACTTTTGGTGTAACTGAACCGGACATAAGGTAGATTTATTAGCAGATTGGGGTAGTAACATTCATGCTATTGAAACTAAGGCTGGGTTCGTGTTTCAGAGCGATTTTATTAAAAATGTACAATATTTCCGCGAACTTTCCCAAATAGCTAAGGGATATTTAATCTATACAGGTCAGCAGAATGGCTCACATGCGAAAGTTAAACTTGTGCCAATAAATGAAATAGATCGGATATTCCGGAAGATCTTTAAATCATTGCAACAAAACTAAGCGCATACATTTAAATGGGGCAAAAATAGGCTAATAATGCTTGCTTAAATCATATTATACGTGGCACGCGGACGGAATGGGATTCGAACCCATGGTACGCCCATCACGTACGTCAGTTTTCAAGACTGGTGCCTTAAACCGCTCGGCCATCCGTCCACTTCTTTTTTATCACAATATTCAACTTCAAGCAATCCATAAAAGTTTCACTTGCCTACACAGAAGTTATTGAATATATCATCCAATACTTCTTCAACATTAATAACCCCGGTTACTGCACCAAGTTCAGACGCGGCAAGCCTTAAGTCTTCAGATACCAACTCAATTGGATTGTTCATATTAAAACGTCGTAAATGTTCTATAGCTTTCTGCATGCAATTCCTATGCCTTTGCCGGGTAATTACAGGAACATCTCTATCATAGACAAATTTTTCCTCTACTTTTTCTTTAATCATAGAGACTAGTTTCTCTGTGCCTATTCCTTTTAAAATAGAAACAGGTAAAAAATCTATGTCGTTAATTTTTATATTGTGATCATTGATAGCATCGTCAGCTTTGCTCAACACGTAAATAGTGTTACTACTTATAACATTGCAATTGATATTATAACGCTGCTCAAAAGGAAATAGCTCTATTCTCAAATCAGCTTCACAAGACCTCTTTTTTGCTCGACTTATACCTTCTGATTCCACCGGATCTGAACTCTCGCGAATTCCAGCAGTATCAGAAAGAATGATTGGGTATCCGCCAATGTCAATATGAGCTTCAAGTATGTCCCTTGTTGTGCCTACATATTCAGAAACAATAGCAATATCGCGCCTGGCCAAGAAATTAAATAGTGTTGATTTACCAACATTTGGCTCACCAGTTATTACAATATGCAAGCCCTCACGCAATCTTTCGCCCCGTCTATTATCATTCAAATGTTCTTGTATTGACTGCACAAGAGCTTGCACTTCATCATTGATTTTTTCCAGTTCGTTTTTTTCTGTTGTAACATCCTCTGGAAAGTCTATATATGCTTCAATTTTGGACTGCATTGCTATTAATCTCTGCCTCCAACTACTGTATAGCTTTTCCAATTCTCCTGACATCTGCTTAATTGCTTGTTTAGCTTGCATCTTTGTTTCAGCATCGATTAAATCTGCAATCCCTTCTATCTGCGTTAAGTCAAACTTGCCATTCAGAAAAGCCCTAAGCAAGAATTCCCCAGGCTTAGCCATGACAAAGATTTTTGACAATTCCTCCAAAACGATCTTTATGACTGCTTTTCCTCCGTGCACTTGCAATTCTATAACATCCTCGCCAGTGAAGCTGTTTGGAGCAGGAAAATAAATTGCTATTCCATTATCAATCAACTGATCGGAACTATCATACAGATCAACCAAAGTAGCAAACCTTGGTTTCATGTCTTTATTAACATGAAAATGATTTAAAGCTTTAAATGCATGATTACCTGAAATCCTAATTACTGCAACTCCTGACTTACCAAATACGGTTGATAAGGCAAAAATAGTCTCATCCGTGTTCATCATACATAAACTAGTTTATCTCTCAACAATGTTACACCTAAGGGACCAAAATACCTAATTTAAAAATGCTAAAATTTTTTATTCATTTTATTAATTTATAGTAAAATAATAATACTATATTAAGAAATCAAATATATCTATTCCACAAAAATCCTTAAAGGTCATCTATTGGCTAGTATTAACTTAATATTTATTATAGAATTGATTATGAACTAAATAGCCTTGCTTATGCATAAAATACTAATTTTATTATTGATGATATTGCCAATCAAGTTGCTTGCAGTCGAGATTGAAATTATTGCAGATGTAAATGGCGAGCCAATCTCAAATCTAGACATTGAAAAACGCATTAATTTGATACATTCATTGTTTGGCACTCAGAGTATTGATAAAAATGAACTAAAGCTTCAAATTTTAAAGCAGCTAATAGACGAAATTATCATTATCAACGAAGCACAAAGATTAAACATAAAATTAAGTGATGAAGAGTTAAGCAATGCTGTCGTGTTATTCCTAACTCAAAGCTTTAAACTTAAGGACAATGAAGTTGATCAATACACAAAAGAGCACAATATAGGCCTTAACATTTTAAAGAGGCAAATAGAATGTCAGCTTTTGTGGAACAAAATTATTGAAGTAAGAATTGTGCCATTTATTAACATAAGCGACAAGGAAGTAAACAACGCAAAAGGACAAATAGAAAAGCCGGATTATCTTATCACGTTCCAAGAGTTTATAATTCCCAATCAGAAAGATGCAGATGTTTACGGTATAGCTGAAGATTTAGTAGAAAAATTACGCAATAATAATAACAACTCCATTCCAGAAGCTCCAATAAAGATGCGTAAAGTAACTGTTAATTTAAACCAACTAAAAGGCAACCTCAAGAGCATTTTAGAAGGATTAAAAATCGGCGACATAGCAGGTCCAGTCAGTTCCAGTGAGGATTACTCTATTGTAAAAGTAATAGATAAAGTACAACTTGATCATGCAATGCTGGAAAGCACTCTAAAATTAAAACAGATTGTGGTTAAAGACTCAGAAAGTCTACTAGACAATCTCAAGGAACAAAAAGTCAACTGCTTAAACTTTGATGAATTGGCGGATAACTTTAATTTGCCAAATGCAAAAGAATTTGAAATAAAGATGCGGGATTTAAACCCTGATTTACAGGCTTTACTTAGCAAAATAAGTGTAAATGAAATAATAGAATCCAGAGAAAATAGCACTGCAAGGTTAATAATGTTGTGTGATATCAAGAATAATGTAGTAGACACAGAAGCAACTAAACAGCAAATATATCAACAAAAGATTATGACACAAAGCAACTTGCTATTGGATGACTTGCGCAAAAACGCAGCTGTCAGTTATCAATACAGTTAAGACATAACTAAAGTAACTTATGATACTTGCTAGCGACACAGTGTAGGATTATACTAGCTATACCAAAAAAACATCCTCTTATTACCTGCAATATTTCATCTGTTGATACTTAGATCAATACATCTATACACAGCTTTTTTTCTGAGTCGCAAAGTAGTAGTCTCCAACTACAAGAATCAGTTACAGAAGGATGGTACACACCCTACGGAATGTTGATTACTTCCTTTATCACGCCAGACTCCTGACCTAATAGAAACATGATTTCTTTATTACTCATAATAAATAATTTTCCATTTTCTATTGCTGGCCTAACATAAATACGCATCTCTTAGTTTATTATTTAGTTCATCATTCACCACTAAGTTAGTATTCCAAATTACCTGACCACCAGTAAATACGATTTTCATAATCTCATTTTTTACATTTATCATAAAAAATTCGTTACTATTAATATCCTTATATGACATGTAGGTAACCGCTCCGGTGTAGCCCCCACATAATCCCATCACTGATATTTCTCGCTTGCATGACCTGTAAACACAAAAGACTTCCTGATTCTACATCAACTGCAACAACAGTAGAGTTACTTGTTATTATTAATATGCTACGCTTTACTATCGGAGCAGTTGTAACATCTGTAAGTTGAGTGTCTAAAATATTAGTAGAAGGTAACTTATAAGACCACAACTTTTCCCATCTTTGTCAAAAGCTACTAACTCTCCAATTTGAAAATGGAACTATTAGCTTATCGTGTATAAGCACAGGAAATACATAATCTGACCTTGTCATTTGATTACTATCATTATGGACAGGGCTTATGATAGAACCAGATTGTACTATCATTCTCATATCCAGCATGTACAAACAGTCATCTAAAGTTAAAATTGCCAATTTATCATTAAAAATTGTAGGGTTTCCTTTCACCAAAGACTTTAACTCTTTTTTTCACATAACCGTAGTTTCATTTATTGCATATAGTATATTATCTATTGCTAAGTAAATTTTACGACAATAGCCTCTGCAAGCAGCACCCATCCTACCAATTGTTTTATAACTATCAGATAAACCCAGTTTTTTATTTTCCCATCCTGTGTAATATAATACCCTACCACTACCAGTAACTAGATCACAGCTTTCGTGTAATAGGACTAGTTCTATAATAACCTTGAGAAGACTCTTTATTTGGGTTATTCCACAGGTAACACCTATATTTATTTTTTATTTGTAAGCCAGGCTATATCTCATCTTTTGTAATAACACAATTTGTGCTCAATAAGAAAATATTAAAAAAAATAGCTAACTTCACCAAAACTTTTTCAGAAAGGTTATTTACATGCATGTAAAAGATTACTATTACAATATAGCTTACCTTTTCTGTCACCTGATTGAATGGATACTCACCACAAAATTTAATGAGAGTCCCATTTTACAGTGTTTAAATCTATTCCTTCTTGTACCATTTCCCAAAGTGGGCTCATTTCTCTTAGCCGCCCTACATTTTTAGCAATAAGATCTGCCGCATATAAAATTTCGTCTTTAGTCGTAAACCGGCCAAGGCCAAATCTAACTGATGAATGCTCAAGGTCATAGCCACTGTTTAGTGATCGTATAACATAGGAAGGCTCAAGAGATGCAGATGTGCATGCAGAACCAGAACTTACTGCCAAATCCTTGATTGCCATGATGAGAGATTCACCTTCAACATAGGGAAAACTTAAGTTTAGGTTGCCTGGAACTCTATTCTTATAATCACCATTTAAAACAACATCAGGAAATGCTTCTTTTATCTTATTGTACAAAATATCCCTCAATTCTTCTAATTTGGTTGCCTCCTTTTTCATTTCCTCTTTAGCAATACGTGCTGCTTCACCAAAACCAACTGCAAGAGGAGTTGGAACTGTTCCAGAACGCATACCCCTTTCCTGTCCCCCACCACTAATCAATGGTGTTAGCCTAACACGAGGACTTTTTCTACGAACATACAACGCACCTATTCCCATAGGTCCATAAACTTTGTGGCTAGTAAGGCTCATGAGATCAATGTTCATTCCATTTACATCTACTGGAACTTTTCCAAAACTTTGAGCAGCATCTGTGTGAAAAAATACGTTATGCCTCCTGCATATTGCACCAATTTCTTTTACAGGTTGAATTACTCCGATTTCATTATTTACCATCATCACTGAAACCAGAATTGTTCTATCAGTTATTGCCTCCTCAAGTTTAGATAAATCTATAATTCCATTTCGCTTAACAGGCAAATATGTAACCTTAAAGCCTTCATTCTCCAGATGCCGACAAGAATCCAGAACGCACTTATGCTCCGTGCAAACAGTTATTATATGATCTCCTTTATTTTTATAAAAGTGAGCAACGCCCTTGATCGCCATGTTATTTGACTCGGTTGCACCTGAGGTAAAGATAATTTCCTTGCTATCTGCATTTACTAGGTCAGCAATGTGCCTCCTTGCCTTCTCCACTACTTCCTCAGCAGCCCAACCAAACGAATGGCTACGAGAGTGCGCATTACTGAACTCACTAAAATAAGGTATCATCATCTCTAAAACACGAGGATCTACTTTAGTAGTAGATTGATAATCAAGAAATATCGGTAATTTTACTTTAGTACTATGTGCTTTCTTATTTTCCATATTCATAATCAGTATAAAAGTTTTGAGCATAGAAGTTACAGTTTTTCATAGCACTAAAACTTAATTTTTTCAAGATATAATCTTGCCTCAAGTACAAAATCCAGTGCACGAATATCGTTACCAGAGGGATGATGAGGAAGGAATACCTGGTTCCTGGCCTACAAGTCGTGCATTTGGCTTCATAATTGCGACTAATTTT
>NZ_NJBR02000024.1:29122-40823 GCF_002204235.2 Wolbachia endosymbiont of Wuchereria bancrofti | reverse complement strand
ACAAAATAGTGAGGAATATGTACTTTCATCCAGCCAACTACTAACTAATTATTGTGGACAACACCTGGCAGCAAACCCCAATCCTCAAAATTGGAATCAGCACCTATCACCTAATCATTTTCATCTGATTAACTAGTTATTTGATTAACGCACCTCCGGCCCCAGCTCTTAGAACTATCAAGTATATTTTTTTGAACACTCCCTTCAATTTCTGTACTGCATTCGCTTGTACTATCTGGCATTTCTTGACCATAACTTCTGTCTGTATAATTATTGCCCTCTGGCTGTCCTGAATAAGTACCACCGAAAGTATGTTGATTACTACTCTCACCTGAAAAGTGATTAAGTTCTAAGCCTGATTATTATTACCGGAAACACAATCTGAAACTACATATTCCTCACTATTTTGTGTTCCTACTTTCTTTCTCTTAGATGGCTTTTCAATTGATGGTGCTCGTTATTTCCTTAAAAGCAAGCTTCCCGGAATTCGATTGTCACCTGCTGGCAACTTTGAGCTTGGCAAGCAGCTACATAGTTAGCCTGCTCCTTATTCATTAGTTCACCTCCACCATTCATACCACATAACCATTATTCACTAGCTTCCAAGTATTCACCATAATATGGGTAGGTTAACAAAAAAAACATGTTCCTCTACCACAGATATTTATTTCCTCATCTTACATACCCTAGTTACTATAATAGCTTTACACCTTGATTAACTTTGACAGATATGGCTTAAGATATTTACCAGTAATACTTTCTGGTATATCTATTATTTCTTCTGGAGTTCCTGTGGCAACTACTTTCCCGCCTTTCATTCCACCTTCTGGACCGATGTCTATTATATAATCCGCAGTTTTTATAACGTGCAAGTTGTGCTCGATAACTATAACAGTATTTCCTAAATCAACTAACTTATGGAGTATCTTTAGTAAATTATTCACATCCTCAAAATGCAATCCTGTCGTTGGTTCATCAAGAATGTATAATGTCCTCCCAGTAGACCGTTTCGATAGCTCTCTGGATAGTTTTATCCGTTGTGCTTCACCTCCAGACAATGTTGTTGACGGCTGCCCGAGTTTTATATAGCCAAGTCCCACTTCCTGCAAAGAGACCAATTTTTCTTTCACCATTGGAAGGTTGTCAAAAAAATCACACGCTTGATCTATTGTCATATCAAGCACGTCAGAAACTGATTTTCCTTTGTAAGTAACCTCTAGTGTTTCTCGGTTATACCGCCGACCTTTACACTGCTCACATTTTACATAAACGTCCGGCAAAAAATGCATTTCTACCCTTAAATGCCCATCACCTTTACATGCTTCGCATCTTCCTCCCTTGGTGTTAAACGAAAATCGGCCTATGTTGTAACCTCGTGCTTTTGACTCTGGGAGACCTGCAAACCAATTTCTCACATGAGTGAAAATGCCTACATATGTTGCTGGATTTGATGCCGGAGTTCTACCAATTGGCGATTGGTCTATTTCTATAATTTTATCTATATATTCAAGGCCTTCTATCTTATCGCATTGGCCATACTTCGCGGATGAATCATACATTTTGCGCGCTAAATATTTATATAATGTTTCTACAACTAAACTTGATTTTCCCCCCCCTGATATCCCAGTTACACAAATAAGATTCCCTATAGGAAACTCAACATCTATATTTTTTAAGTTATTCTCACATGCATTTACCACTTTTATGTACTGAGTTGCTTGCTTTCTTCTTTTTGGAATTGAGATTGTTTTCTTTCCACTTAAATATTGCCCTGTTATGCTTTTCGAGCTACTTTGCACCTGATCTGGTGTTCCTTCTGCAACAATTTTTCCTCCATTCACGCCAGCTCCAGGACCAATATCAATTGCATAATCAGCAGCCATTATTGTATCTTCATCATGCTCAACAACGATCACGGTGTTTCCCATATCTCTCAGGTTTTTAAGTGTGGCAATTAATCGATCATTATCACATTGATGAAGGCCTATTGATGGTTCATCAAGCACATATAGAACACCTGTTAACCCTGAACCAATTTGTGAAGCAAGCCTGATTCTTTGACTCTCACCACCAGAGAGAGTACTAGATTCACGATCAAGCGTAAGATAATTCAACCCTACATTCTTTAAAAAAGTTAGTCTCTTAATTATTTCATTTAATATTTTATTTGAGATTTGCTTCTGTTGTTCTGTAAGCTTGCTCGGCAAATTCTCAAACCATTTAAGGAATTCATCGATGCTGAGCCTAGATATCTCACCTATATGTCTACCATCAATCTTCACTGTTAGTGCTTCTTTTCTTATTCTAAAACCAACACATTCCTTACAGTTAGCAACAGAGCAATATCGTTCAATAAGCGTTTCATCATAATCTATCTGGTTTTCCAAGATACCCACCAGACCTCGAAACTTCATTTCTTTAGAACCAAAAAGTATTACATTCTTCACTTTTTGATCTATGTTTTTCCAAGGAATATCAAGGCTAAATTTGCGATTTTCAGCCAGTGATAGGATCGCACTTTTTAGAAATCCATAGCTTGCATGCACTTGACGAGACATTGATCCCACTGGCCTTAAAGCGCCTTCAGATATTGAAAGTGTTTCATCTGGTACTATCAACTTTATATCAATATCCAGCTTTTTACCAAGCCCATTACATGAATAACATGCACCGTAGGGACTGTTAAAGGAGAATAATCTTGGTTCCAATTCCTCAAGAGTGAACCCAGATTCCGGACATGCAAAATTTTCTGAGAAAGTTAAAATTTGACCATCTTTATACTCAGAATTATGATTATCAGGCAAGCTCGTTATTTCCGCATACATTAAGCCATGGCCAAGCCTCAATGCTGATTCTATACTACTTGGCAGCCGGTTCCCTATATTGTCTGATACCAGTATCCTATCTGCAACAACGAAAATATCGTGTTTCTTGTTTTCATCGAGCTTAGGTAAATCATCTATATTATGTACCTCACCGTCTATTTTTAACCTCACATAGCCTTGCTTTTTTATTTCCAATATCTCTTTAAGATGCTCTCCCTTTCTGCCACGTACAATGGGAGCAAGTATATATATTTTAGTTTCCAAAGGCAGCGCCATTATAGTATCTACAATTTGAGATACAGTTTGCTTTGCTATTGGTAATCCTGTTGCAGGTGAATAAGGTACTCCTATTCGGGCATACATTAAGCGCAAGTAATCGTAAATTTCAGTAACAGTTCCAACTGTTGATCTTGGATTTTTTGAAATTGACTTCTGATTAATGGATATTGCAGGAGAGAGGCCTGTAATCGATTCAACATCTGGTTTATCTTGAATGTTAAGAAATTGACGTGCGTAAGCCGACAGGCTTTCAACATACCTACGCTGGCCTTCTGCATAAATTGTGTCAAACGCAAGGCTAGATTTACCAGAGCCACTTAGCCCAGTTACAACAACTAGCTTATTTTTTGGTATATTGACATCTACACCTTGCAGATTATGCTCTCTTGCACCCTTAATTCTTATAAAATCGTCCATACATCGCATACCTTCAATTATTATAGCCTATAAATACATGAACTTGCAGTAACTTTCTACTAATTTTTAACTATTATGGAAAATAATACGAACACAAGCTCACAAGAAGGACATCATTCAAATAGCTCATAAAAATACGGAAATCGCTTGACAAACTTTGCCAGCCCCCTTATCATAATGCTGAAGCTGATTATCTATCTGTACAGATTAAACGACAAAAAAGCTTAACATATCTGGTGTTTCATGTTTAATTTTTCGTACTATGTACACCTCGTGTTTTTTACATTATTGTCTACATTACCAACTAGTCCTGTAAATCGTGCTTGATGAGCGCTTATAAAAAAAACACCAGCTGATAATAAGATCATTTAGCGTAATTCTTACTGCAGGTTAATCTTACCTTTCTTTCTACTTTCTTTGAATCCGACATATTCTACAGTATTATCTTTTATACTTTTACTAATCTAGTTTGCAATTTGCTCAGCAATTTTATCTATAATATTTTTAGAATCATACTTATGCTCATGCCTATGTTCATATCTATTATTAAACTTATATCTATATCTTATTGTTCCTCTTCATTAGCAACTACAGTAGAAAAGTGTTTGTACCATGCCTCATTATTTTCAATATTAATATACTCATTTATATTCTCAGTACCTATAAATAGCTCATTACCTGGTGTTAACTTATTCAGATTTTTATAAAATTCGCCTGTTGTATGTGTATAAAAACTGCTAATTACATTTTGATTAGGGGGAAGGTTAAGTTAAAAGCAAACCTTTAAGATCATTTGTCATATTTAATTTAATTTAATAGCGTAATAAAGTATAAAAGGGTATTCCGATTGGTCAATAGGAAATCATTTATGGAAGCGAAACCACGGTACCTGCTTAGCAGAGCAGCAAAAAGTGGTTGAATAAGCGAATTGTTAGAATAAAATGGGCTAAATACGGTGTAACGCGGTTAAATTTTTACACTTTACATAGCTTGGGCGAAAAATCGATCATTTGAAGTTTTTTCGTTTTTCTCCTCAATCATACCACTGAATAGATATATTTATTTAGTATAAGATTAGCCACTTCCTATAATTACCAAGTTAGTTTAGTAAGCAAACCTTTCTGGATACCAGTGTCACGTACTGGCATGACACCCCACTGGTGGAGATTGCCCTAAAACTACAATGTTTATACAGCTATGGATTTTTAGGGCAAGTTCACTGTCTATAATTAGCTCCTTGCACTATTGTACTAGCATTATAAAATTAATAAAAAGGAAAGTACTGATTCCCATAAGGAGAAGCACTCGGAAAAGAATTCCCAACATTAGGATTTTGAAAGTAAGAAGGTGGTGTATTATAGTGTTTACAGCTTCCTTAGCCTTCTTGATATTATCTGACTCCTTTTCATGTTTCATATGAAAAGCTAAGCTACCAACAAAACATACAAGAAAATTAACGCCAAGGGTAACTAATCCAAATTCTGGTAAAACTGGGCAAAATACACAAGCTACTAAAGCCGCTAAAGAAATTGCACTAACTATAAACTCAATGTTTTTGAACATTTTAAGTTTATTATCTAGGTAATCTATTTTTTCTTCTTTTCTTGCCGCTTTTTTGCTACTGTGATACCAAAAGCACATACTAACATGGAAAGCAACACATACTACTGCAGCTACTATACCTAAAGCTAACAACTTTCTACTGTCTTCTGAGACTTTTTTCTTATTTTCTCTGCTTTGGTTAGTGGTATTGCCATAAATAACTATGGTGTGACCACACCTAACAAGTAAAGAATCGATACAACATTGCAATAGTAAAAATAACCCCAGAAATCTAAACCTCTATTGTATACATGTATATGTGTAGTAGATTGCCCATTACTCTCTTCATTACATTGATTACTTCCCCGTCCCACCACTGCTTAAACCCGAGCACACAAATCCTTTATATAATCTTTCAAAATTCTCCTCATTCCAATCTGTGGCGTTTCGTACATCACAAAATTGTAAAAACCCTTTAACGTTAATGTACCATCAAAATTTTTAATAGGCCAATGCATACCCTTCTAAAACACTCCTGCTCGCTGGCATAGACATTTTTCCAAATTAAAATTAAATTAATAAATATTTACTATAATAAAGCAATGCTTCCTTATCAACTCAAACATAACTTAATATCCTGTCAATATTCTTTCCACCAGCTCTTTTACTGTCGGTATGTAGCCATTCTCATAAAACGGATCTTGCTTGAATTTGTACACACTGTGCCCGGAAAACATGAGCTCATTTTCAATATTGCCGTCATGTATAATGTTTTGCAGTGTCTTTTGTATACAAAAACTCCGCGGATCTGGCTTTCGCCCTGTTGAATGGTCACCATGATCTTTCCAATTACTAAATAAACAATGGCTTAAACACCCCATGCAATTGATTTGATCTTGCCTGATCTCTGCAAATTTGTCTGGCGTTACAAAAATAACAGTTGTATCTGGAGTTCTCATTGCTTCTGTATATCCTGCTTTAGTCCATATATCTGCCAGTTCCTTGTCTTTTGAAGTAAGGTAAATATTTCTACCTCTTGCACCAATCGCAAATTCACTATCGAACTCTTCGCTGGCATTTTCTGAGAATTTTATTTGACGTGAATTCCGTTCCTGTAACTCACGTATGAAGTTATTTCTTACTGCAGATGAGTAAAACCCTGTTGGACTGAATTTATTTAAAAACACATCACCTTCTTCCAAAGTCAACAGCTTCTTCTTCCACTCTGCAGAAATTGGGCTTTCTTTCGTTAAAAGCAGACGAGTGCCAAACTGAAAAGCTATTGGTCCGATTTGCAAATTGTCAAACCAATGTTCCCAATCTTTCAAACGCCACACTCCCCCCGCCATAACAATTGGTGTTTCTGAAAGACCGATCTCGTTCATAAAAGACCTAAGTTCCACAACTCTCTCAAATGGAGCTTGTGGTAACTCTGGGTCCTCACTATTACTTAATCCATTATGCCCTCCAGCAAGCCACGGATCCTCATATACTACTCCACCAAGTAAAAAAGAAGATATTTTTTTGTAAGCACGTTTCCACAATGCTTTAAAAGCACGTACCGATGAAATAATAGGGTAATAATAAACCTGATACTTGGCTGCAATTTCTCCAAGCCTGTAAGGCATACCAGCACCACAGGTAATACCATGGACTAAGCCCTTTGCCTTTTCTAATATACCATGAAGTACACGTTCTGCCGCCCCCATCTCCCAAAGCACATTCATATGTACTCTTCCACGACCTTTTGATATTTCATTTGCTATTCTTGCCTGACTAACTCCAGCCCCAATACTATACTCAATCAATTCTTCATGTTTTTCATTTCTTGTTTTACCTTTGTAAACCAATGGTACTAACTCACCGTTATCATCAATAAGCTTGGCATTTGCACCAGAAAACGTTCCAACAGCATCTGCTGCAGCAAATGCTCCGCTCGATCCTCCATCACTAATTGCAATACCTTTACCGCCCTCGATGATTGGCCACACTTCTTTTCCTGAAATTATCATTTTTTTTATCTTATTTTTCAAAGCTTCCTCACAATCTTTCATTCTATTTTATTTAATTGCTAAAAAAATAATAGCTGTTTATTTTCTTTTGATACTATCAGAACCACACAGCAAACTTGGGTTTTAAGTAGACACACAAAAAAAAGCAGCTACTGTAGGTATAGCTTCATAATGTGTTTTTTGTTATATGATTATAGGTCTAACAGGAGGAATTGGAGTAGGGAAGAGCTTTATAGCCAATTGCTTTAAAGAATTTGGTGCTGCTGTGTTTGATGCTGATTTTATTGTACACCAGCTTTATAGAGTGGACAAAAACATAATAAGCTACGCAGAGAAAAATTTTCCTGGAGCGATAGTAAATGGTGAAATAGATAAAACAGTATTGTCCAAATATTTCTTAGATTATGATGAAAATTGGAAGCAATTTCAATCTTTAGTTCATTCAGCTGTGCGAAATGAACTAGAAATTTTTATTGCTCAGGATAAAGAGATCGATAGGAAGTTCTTAGTTCTAGACGTTCCACTTTTACTGGAAACGAGATTTCATTTATATTGCGACTTTATTATTTTCATCTATGCAGACAGTATCGCACAAGCTCAAAGGCTCAGTGAACGTAATATAAATAAAGAAAAGCTAGATCTAATTTCCAGTATTCAACTACCTGTCAAAGAAAAAAGGCAGATGAGTGACTTTACCATTGATACCAGTACAAGTAAAGAACATGTTCTCTCTCAAATAAAAGATATAGTAGACTCGTTAAGCCTCAGCAATTGATTTCAATCCACAACTTGCTTTTATTAAATCACTCTGAATTTTGACTGTATTATTTGCAGATTTTACCACTGAAATTTCAAACTTTGAATTTGCATTCAAAAATGACTTAACTGACCTGCCAAAAAAATCATACCTCCATCCCTTAAATAGTTTGTCTACCTGTCCAGACATTGACCCAACTAATTCATCTTTTGATGAAACCAATTTTCTTGATATATTATTTTCTTTACATTTGCTTTCTAAAATAATTGAGAGCATATCGAATACAGATCTATCATAATTATTTGATAGAATATAATCTTGCTGCACAAAATTTTTCTCATTCTCATTAAAAACATCTATAAATTCTAATAAATCCTCCTCTCTTATATTTTTTGTGTTCTTCCTAAGATCATCCAAAATTTCATCAACGTGTTCCACGTTTTTTTCAATAAAACCAGCTACTACAGCATTGTTCACTATCTTATTACGATTTATATTATAACGCTGTGCTAAAGTCTCTTGCCATTCACTAACCGCTTTAATAATTACCATCAATCTTGGATTTGCCTCATAATTAAACTTAATCCTCTTCCATGCATCTTTTGGATTATGCAAACATTTATTTATATCAACCACTGATTCCATCTCCTCGTGAAACCAGCCCATTCTACCACTTTCCTCAAGTCTATCGCACAATACTTGGTGTAAGTCATATAGGTGTACCACATCGCTTATTGCGTAGTCTAACTGATCCTTGGACAATGGCCTTCTTAACCAGTCTGAATTTTTAGCTTTAATTTTATCTAATACTACCCCTTGATATTGCTCTACTACTTTTGAGTAACCAATAAAGTCGTGATAATAATGACAAAACATAGCAGCAACTTGGGTATCAAAAATGGGAGCAGGAATACACTTAAACACAGTGAATAAGGATTCTATATCCTGCCGACAACTATGAAATACTTTAGTTATTTCTCGATTGAGTATGATTTTCTTAATAAACGATAAATCAACCTCCGGCGCTAATGCATCTATAATAAAACTCTTCTCTCCATAAGAAATCTGAATTAACGACAATCTTGGATAGTAAGTTAAGTGATTTCTAATGAACTCCGTGTCAGCTGCTATAAACTTTGGCTTTTTTGCTATTAACTCTTCACATATATCTTCCAGCTCTGACGTTGTATTAATTAACATATATTTTTTATTAAGTAGTTCTATTTTACTACTGATATTAAATTTTGCAATTAACGACTTTCTTAATTAAGCTTTTAGTTTTTCAAACACTTCACTTGCTCTATTTAAAATAGAATCAGGAAAACCAGCAAGTTTTGCCACATGTATCCCATATGACTCATCTGCAACGCCCTCAACTACTTCATGTAGAAAGATCACCTCTTCGTTCCATTCTCTTATTTTCACACAAAAACACTTGACACTTTTCAAGTATTTGCTTACTTTAGTTAATTCATGATAATGAGTTGCAAAGATAGCGCGGCACTTATTTACATTGTGAATATGCTCAATTACCGCCTGAGCAATAGATAAGCCATCATACACTCCTGTTCCTCTACCAATTTCATCAAGTATTACCAAGGAACGGTCTGTTGCTTGGTTGACTATGGTTGCTGTTTCAATCATCTCCACCATGAAGGTGGAATAACCAGCCGTTATATTATCCGTTGCGCCAACCCTGCTGAATATCTTATCAATCACTCCAATATGTGCACTATCTGCTGGCACAAATGAACCCATGTGAGCTAAAATTGCAATGAGAGCGTTTTGCCTCAAGAAAGTGCTTTTTCCAGCCATATTAGGGCCAGTAATTAGATGTATACCAGTCAAATTGATGCTATTTGCAATGAACTTATCATTAACTTCAACAACTGGGTGTCTTCCATTGCAAATATTGAATTCCTTGCTATCGTTAATGATGGGTTTCGTGTAATCATTTTGCACTGCAAGCTCTGCAAATGCGGTTCTGATATCAAGTTTTGCCAAAGCATTTGCAGTAAGAGCAATCCTCTCGGATTCTTTAGCAATTTCACTACACAGTTCACCAAAGATTTTTATTTCTAAGCTGATTACAGCATCACGCGCCATAAGAATTCTATTTTCTAATTCTTTCAATTCATTAGTAGTGTAGCGCATGCTGTTTGCTAAGCTTTGCCTGTGAATAAATATGTCCGAAGTTATTTTATGATTCGCTGACACTTCAACGTAATAACCTAGTATATTGTTGTGCAATATTTTCAGCGCAGCAATACCAGTCAGATCACGGTAAGATTCACGAAGTCTGGTTATTAGTTTGTTGCTATTACTTAACACATATGATAACTCAGATAGCTCTTGATTATATTTTGGATTGATAAATCCTCCTTCTTTCACGGAATTGAGATTATTATCGAGCACAGCACTGTTTAGAAGCTCGAATAGGTCTTTATGGTTACCAAGGCTTTTATATATTGTGCTAAGTTCATTTTCATCTGATTTTACTGTTATTCCAGCGTGCAACGCTGGCTGGATCCCAGTGTCAAGCACTGGGATAACATATTGTTGTAAGAGAGATTCATTTTTACCAGATTCAATTTTATACAAGAACTCAGATAACTCTAAAGTTTTCCCAAGGCCCACTTTTAACAAATTAATGTCTTTTGGTGAACCACGCTCCAGCATTAAACGTGACAAAGACCTCTCAATATCTGGAATGTTAGATAGTATTCCCCGTATTCTCTTGCGTAATTCATGGTTATTTACAAAAAATTCAACGGTGCCGAGCCTCAAATTAATTGCCTTAGAACAAGCAAGCGGTGATGCAAGCATTTGCTTTAGCAAACGCCCACCAGAAGCTGTTACTGTGTGATCGATAACTGAGATTAGTGAACCTTTCTTTTCACCAAACTGAGTTAAAAATAACTCAAGATTTCTTCTTGCTGAAGCATCGACAAGCATGAAATTTTGCTGCTTATAGGGTTCTGGTAACTCAAGTCTTGGAACAGAGCCTCTTTGCGTTACTTTTACATATTCAAGCAGTGCACCACACGCCATAATCTCCACTTTGCTGAAATTTCCTATAACCCCAAGTTCTCTAACATTATAAAATTCGCACAGCGTTCTATTAGATTTATTATACTCAAAAAAGCTCTGTGCATGCTGCGTAATCGATATTTTATAATTTTTTAAAATTGATCTGATTTTTTCATCCTCAGCTAGTTTATCAGAAATTAGTAATTCTTTTGGTGATATACGCAATAAATCACTATCCAGAGCTTTTAAATTCGTTAAGGTATGAAAAAATTTTCCCGTTGACAATTCAAGCCAGCCAATAGCATACTCCCCATTTTGTTTAACTATGGATGCAAGATAATTGTTGTTTTTATCCTCTAATAGCGAATCTTCAACAATTGTTCCTGGAGTTACAATTCGCACTACATCACGTTTTACTATAGATTTATAGCCCCTCCTTTTTGCTTCATCAGCAGTTTCTAACTGATCGCAGATTGCTACTTTGAATCCTAAATCTATTAATTTATGAAGGTAAGATTCACTACTATGCGCTGGCACTCCACACATTGGCACCTCTTGCCCATACGAATTACCTCTCTTAGTTAGTACTATATTCAGCAACTTCGCAGCTTTAATAGCATCATCAAAAAACAACTCATAAAAATCTCCCAGCCTATAAAATAACAGATGATCCTGATATTGAGCTTTTAGGTTCAAATATTGCTCCATCACAGGAGTGTTTTTTTCTCTTACGAAGTTCATAACATTTTTAAATACGTTGCGTTAGCAATAGCTTCAACTTTATTATATGGACAACATAGAATTTACATAGGAATACTTTATACTATACAAAGGCAATA
>NZ_NJBR02000024.1:0-29022 GCF_002204235.2 Wolbachia endosymbiont of Wuchereria bancrofti | reverse complement strand
ACTACTATCTATCTGCTGGTGCTTTCCACATTGGCACCTCTTGCCCATACGAATTACTTTTCTTAGTTAATACTATATTTAGCAACTTTGCAGCTTTAATAGCATCATCAAAAAATAACTCATAAAGATCTCCCAGTCTATATAATAGCAGATGATCTTGATAATGAACTTTTACGTTCAAATATTTCTCCATCACAGGTGTGTTTTTTCTCTTACGAAGTTCATAACATTTTTAAATACGTTGTATTAGCAATAGCTTCAACTTTATTATATGGACAATATAGAATTTACATAGGAATACTTTATACTATACAAAGGCAATACTATTATTTTTTTTTTTGTTTAGAAAATTGTGCATATGTAATGGATTTGTGGTAGACTCTTCTATAAGCCATAACTTACAACTAAAATTATATAGAATTTTGGCTTTTTGAAAAGCCTAAACTGCCATTTGCGGAAGGTTTACATGTAATCTTTTTGTCAAACTGAATTACAGCGTAAAAATAGCAACCAGAGAAAAAAACAGAAAACCTCCTCTATTTCCGTCTTCGGGCAAAATTAAAAATAAAGAGGTTTTTATTTCCATACATACAAATAAAATTAAGCCTTATTTTCATTCTTGACTTTTTGAAAATAACATAGACTATAAAAACAGTGTGCTAGGTTGGCAAATGAATATCAAAGAATTATATCAGGTAAAGTTATCAATGCATTAGCTGGCTACCGAGTATTTGTATCTAACCCTTGCTACCAAAATTTGAATGGAATAATGCCTTAGTCAACAGCCTTTCCAGAGCAGACCATATTTTGGGTATGTCATCCAGGGAAGGAGCTAAATTGCCTAATCCTCATCTTCTCATGTGACCTTTTATAGCACGTGAAGCAGTTATTTCAAGTAGAATTGAGGGAATTTAAGTAACTCTTGGCGAAATTTTAGTTCAAGAAGCAGGCACTAATGTAGATTGTAATCCCTATAATCCACAAGAAGTGCACAACTATATATTACACCCGATTATGGATTGAAACGTTCACAATCTCTTCCACTGTTGCTTTAGCCGATTAAAGAAATTCATGAAAAACTTATGCAAGGTATAAGAGGGTTTCATGCAACCCCAGGGGAATTTTGCCAGGTATAAAATTGGATTGGAAGTCTAGGGTGTATAATAAACACAGCAAAACATGTGCTACCAACATCAAATGAATTTATAGGTTGTCTGGATTCTTTTGAAAAGTTTCTGTACGATAGGACACTATTCTACTCATACACATAGCTTTATATCATTATCAATTTGAAGCGATTCATTCATTTTTAGACGGTAACGGGCACATTGGACATCTATTGATAACATTACTCCTCATCGAAAGAAAATTATCATCATCGCTTTTGTTATATTTAAGTGCATCTTTCGAAGCAACGAGAAGCGAGTACTATAAACAGCTTTACAATATAAGCAGCAAAGGCACGTGGCACGATTGGCTTTCTTGTTAAATGGTGTGGTATTGCAATTATTGGACGTATTATCAAGAGCAGAGCGAATTAACAATCTAATTACAGATTGGCAAAATCATAAAACCGAAGGAGTTGCTAGTGATATTATAAGATACCTAGCTGTAAACCCTTATTTTACTATAAAGAAAGTAGTTGAAAGCTTAGGTATTACATTTATAATAGTCCAAAGAGCAACAATGAAACTTGAGGATTTAGGTATTGTTTCACAAGCTTCTGAGGGAAAGAGAGGTTAGGTTTATTATGTAACTGATATTTTGAATGTCTCAGAAGAGTTAATTTAGGATTACAGGAAATTTTGACAGTACATATCCCTATACCTAACACACATCTCAGTGATTATAATATCCAATTTTTGATCATGTTCTTCTACTAGTAAATCTTTACAATATTGTTCTTCGTAAGCTACGCCTATAAATACTTTCCCAAGTGGTCGTAACTCTTTTACCACAGCATCATACCAACCACCACCAAAACCCAATCTATTGAGATGATCATCAAAAGCAACAACAGGAGTGATAATCGTATCGGGGATTATGTCTTCACTTGTTTTATTCCATTCCTTAAATCTCAGTAGCTTATTTTTATCAGAAACTGCCACCTTATAACCTAGACCGAGCAAATTATACATCAAAGGTACAACATTTATTTCCCCGTCAATTGGAATGTAAGCAGCAACTGTTTTGCCTTTAACGTAACTTAAGTTCTGATTAAAGAGATTAATAAGGGAATTCGTTGCATAACTGGAATAACCCTCATCAATATTTTTTCTTATAGCTCTATATTGCTCTCTTATCTCTTTTTTTTGTTGTTTAATATCTTTGAGCATGATCTATCCATTTTGTAGTGAGTTTTTCTTGTAAATTGTTTTGTTTCAAGCGCTCACTTAAAAAATCAAAATCAATAAACTCCATAGCCTGGTCTTGGTTATTGCAACTATACACATAACTCTCTTCCCCTGTTTTTATATTTACATGTCGCTGCACACACTGAGCGCAGATTTCCTTCATCATACACTGCATAGGAGAATTGATCGATGATATTGCCACGTGGCCTGATTTCAGATATGGCTTTAAAATTGTTTTTCTCGCTTTATTTACAGCCTTCATCATTTTATCTGAACCGATAGTGATAATTTTATCTATAGCATTTAAATTAATCGCAGCATTACCTAATATTTCCTGTTGGTAAGAGATTATTGCATCAATTACATTACCATGAAAGGATTTGTCTTGATCTCTGCTTGTTTCTATCAAACCTTCTTCACATGCCCAAACTACCGCACTTGATGCATGTTCTATTAGTGTTCGTTTAAATACGTCATTTAACTTCCTATAGCCAGCAAAGTACAAAACCTTATTATTATTTTCAATGCATGCTTTCCCTATTGAAAATAACACTGCATTTCCAACTCCACCACCAATTAGCATTACATTCTTCATGTACTATTCTAACCATAGAAGCTTATTCTGTTCAAATTTTCTGAAGTTTTATAGAAAAACTGATTTTGAAGGGGGACGGTAAATAAAATGCTTGTGCTTTACCTATGCTAAAGTAAAATTAAACTTTACTCAGTAGTTTTTATGCTCGATAAAATGTACGAAGAGTGCGGAGTATTTGGTATAAGCTGCAATAAAGATTCTGCCTTTGACTCTATACTAGGTCTTCATGCTTTGCAGCACAGGGGTCAAGAATCTTTTGGCGTAGTAACAAGTAACAACGATAAGTTACATTCTTATCACTTTCAAGGTCAGGTGAGTAGTGTACTTGACAATATAGATGAAATAAAAAAATCCTTGCCTGGAAATTATGCAATAGGTCACGTTCGATACTCAACAAGTGGCAATAAATCTGGAGTGCAGCCTATCCTTGGCAAAAGTAACAAGTTTGGAGATTTTGCCATAGCACATAACGGTAACTTAATTAATATTTCTCCAATACGCGAGCAGTTGATTAAACAGGGACGCGTTTTTCAATCAGATATTGATACAGAGGTGGTAGCGCGTTTGGTAGAAGCCAATACGAAAAATAGCTTTCTAGAGAGTTTCATACATGCATTAAAGCAAATACAAGGCGCTTATTCTTTTGTAGCAATCAACCGAGAAGTAGTTGTTGGAGTACGTGATTCAGCAGGAATCAGACCTCTTGTTTTAGGAAAATTGAACAGCTCTTACGTGCTCGCATCTGAGACTTGCGCCCTTGATATAGTAAATGCAGAGTTTATTAGAGGAATAGAACCAGGTGAACTAGTTACTATCGATCAAAACGGTAATCTAGCTTCAGCATTTCCTCTTTCTCAGCAAAAGTCAAGTTTCTGTATCTTCGAATACATTTATTTTTCAAGGCCAGACAGCATAATAGAAGATAGGTCCATATATGATATAAGAAAAGAGATAGGAAGAACACTTGCAGAAGAGAGTCCACCGAAAAACAATGTGGATATGGTTGTACCAATACCTGATTCTGGAATACCTGCAGCCATCGGATACACAAAATATTCAGGATTACCTATAGAACTCGGAATAATCCGTAATCATTACATCGGAAGAACTTTTATACAACCAACCGCTGAAGTACGTAAAGTTAGAATAAAATTAAAATTTAACGCTAATAAGGACATTTTAAAAGGTAAGAACATAATTTTAATAGACGATAGTATAGTACGTGGTAGTACACTAAAAAGCATAATAGTTATGCTAAAAGATGCAGGAGTAAAAGAAATTCACCTAAAAATCTCAAGTCCACCAATTAAGTATTCTTGTTTTTACGGAATTGACACACCAGAGCGCAAGGATCTAATTGCCGCAAGTAAGTCTGTAGGGGAAATAGAAGCAAGTATAGGGGTAAATAGTTTAACCTTCTTAAGCATCGATGGATTATATCAGGCTGTTAACGGAGAGAAACGTAATAACATAGCACCGCAATACTGCGATGCCTGTTTCACTGGCGATTATCCGATTGGTAAGTAATCTAAGCAAGGTCACTGGAACTCGGTTTAGAAAATTTTAAACCGCCAAAACTTTTCTTTGCCTTTACTGATCCCAATTCTTGGAGTGCAAACATAATCCGGGTTGAGGTAGGATTCGTAAACACAAAATTCGTGGCTTATAGTGAGATCTAATTTGTTATGTTCTCTTGTAATATTTAATCTTTTGCACAATATTCCCGGCCCGCTTAAATTTGCTTTAAGCGGTTCAATAAGTTTTAACCCTCGTACTAGAACTGCTGCTGGGAACCCTTCTGTTTCTGTTACAATGTTTAAGCAATAGTACATCCCATATATAAAGTACACATATGAAAACCCCGGTATACCAAACATTACTGAGGTCCGATCAGTATAACCTCGTGCTGCATGACAAGCTGGGTCATCCATTCCTATATATGCTTCAACTTCAGTTATCACTCCACTGAAATTGGAAATTTTTAGTATTTTTCCTAATAACTCCCCAGCTACAACCAAAGTTGGCCGTTCGTAGAAATTTCTTGGTAGTATTTCATTGTTCATTATAAAAGTATAAGTCACTTGCATCTACAAGCGACTTATACTATTTTTGCTTTTTCCTACTTACTCACTTGAGCAGAGAGAACTTGTTGTGCTTGCGATGTGCTCACATCTGCCAGCCGAGATAAAACTTCTGTTGTTTCAGAACCTTTTTGTTGTAATTGTGGCAATTCTAGTGCTAACGCTTCGTGTAAAGGTTTTGCCTCATATTGTCTTCCTACCTTTATCTCTTTATGCGCTTTTAACTGCTCTTCAGTTATTCCATTACCCTCAATAAGTTTTATAGAGCCATCATCCTTCATGAGGATTTTAATCTTACATTCCTTGCCTTCACAATACCATCTCAAATCCATCTCATATGACCCATTAGCCACTTCATAAATCCTTGTCCCATGTTCATCGATCCGGCAACGAATTCCTCTTGTATTACTTTTATCAGGAAAGCAAAACGTAATTGTTTTTACGTCATATTCTTTGCATACACTACCACTTAGAAGATCTGCCATGTTTATTTCTTTTACATTATTATTCAGCACTATTCTTATAGCAGGCTTAACACTATTATCTTCATTTTTACTTTCTTTGAGCTTTACAAGTTTCATGGTATCACTTTTTATTTTTTGAGATATCTCTTCTTTAATTTGTTCAGCAACTTTGCCTATAATCTCCTTACCATTGTACTTATTCTCCTCAGCAGTATATCTATACATACCATTACTATTCTTACGAACATGAGGTTTTGTTCTTACTTTATTAGTAATATTAGTAGAAGGGTTGTTTTGTAATTTAAAGAACTTATCCCATTCTTCCTTACTATTAAGAGTAACATATTTATCCTTATCCGGTGTTGACCCAGATACGTCTTGAGTATTCAAAGCTGGGTTATTACTAGCAGAGCTGTTGCAAATATTTTGATCAGCAACTAATATAGTTTCAGTACTATTACTAGCTAACATATATGCCTCCATTATTGTTAACACATGACACTAGCATATAAGTACTATATCAATTAGTCAACACTTAATTATGGTAGAAAAGTTATTTAATATTGAAGGCTCAAATATTCCTTCGCCTGATCAGTTAAAACACGTCCTCTTGGTGTGCGCTTTACAAAGCTAATTTTGATTAAATAAGGTTCTACTGTTTCCTCAATATTGCCAGCGTCCTCAGATAGCGCAATAGATATGGTATCAATTCCAACAGATCCTGAAGTATTGAATAAAAATCTTAGATAATCCACATCTAATTTATTTAATCCCATTTTATCTATGCCTAATTTTGACAGCGCAGAGTCAGCAATTCTGTGAGTGATTTTTTTATTATCTTTCACTTCAACAAAGTCCCTTATTCTTCTGAGCAACCTCAAAGCAATTCTTGGAGTGCCACGTGCACGGCAGGCAATTTCCTGTATGGCATCCTCTTCGATTTCTGCAGAAAAAACTCTTGTGCCTCTCTTTATAATGTCAACCAGCTCCTCAAAAGAATAAAACTCAAGATGCAAAGGAATACCAAAACGATCTCTCAGCGGTGCAGAAAGTAGTCCAAGTCGTGTTGTTGCACCGACCAACGTAAATGGTGGTAGATCTATCCTTAAAGTACGGGTAGATGGACCTTCACCTACTAATATGTCTAGGCAAAAATCTTCCATAGCAGTATATAAAACTTCTTCAATGCTGCGATTTAATCTGTGGATTTCGTCAATAAATAAGACATCTTTTGCATTTAAAGTAGTGAGCACTGCAGCTAAATCTCCAGCTTTATTTAACAGTGGACCAGAAGTTGCGCGAAAGCTAACCCTTAACTCTTTAGAGATAATTTGCGCTAAAGTCGTTTTGCCAAGTCCCGGAGGACCATGCAGTAAAACATGATCTAAAGCTTCAGTTCTCGTCTTCGCAGCGTTTATAAACACTTTTAGATTTTGTATTAAGTCCTTTTGCCCGAAAAAATCATCAAGTTGCTCAGGTCTAATGTTTAAATTACGTACATCTTCAGCATATTCTTTACTGCATGATATCGATTTCATAATGTTGAAAGCTCCTTAAGCGCTGTGCGAATAATATCCTTAGTATCCAGATTCGGTTTGTACTTTTTTATGGTATCATAAACTTTTGTTTTTTCATATCCAAGATTGATCAATGCTGAAACGGCATCCTCGTTAATTGGATAGAAATTGTTGTTATTTATTTCTAATCTGCTCACTTTGCCACTCAATTCAGTGATAATTCGATTTATGAGTTTTGGACCAAGCCCGCTTATCTTGAGTGCTATTTTATCTTCATTCATAATTGCTAAAAATAGCTGTTCTGGGGTTAATTTGCTTAGGATCGACATTGCAGTTTTATAGCTAACGCCGCTCACCTTAACAAGCAAGCGCAAGCATGATTGCTCTTCCTTATTTATAAAACCATATAGCTGCGTGGTATTTTCTCTGTTGTTTGCATAAGTTTCGATAAGTAACTTGATTTTACTTCCTATATAACATACACTTAAAGCTTTGGCTGAAAGGTATATTATATAGCCAACATCATTTACATTCAGGATTATGTGATCGCTGTAAACTTCATCTACTGTCCCGCTTAAATTTCCTATCATTTTTAGCACTGTATAGAGTTCAGTTTAAAAATTCCTGGATCACAGGTCAAGTGTTAGGATTATAGAGATTAAATTTACTCATATTCCTTATACTCCAATTCACTAACAATTTCTGGATAATAAACACTCAAATTTAGGATCATCTCAATAAGTTCCTCCTTTGCCTTTCTAAGTAGCAACTTTTCAAAGTGATCTTGCTATTAATGCAATCAAGGCATCTTCTGGACGCTTTATATCTTCGTTAATTATATTGAATCAAAGCGAAGTCTGTCGCAGCTATGTGCTTGCATGGGCTAAAATTTTCGAATGCTGGACAAAAACATTCTCCATCAAGAGAGTTGCCATCACGCCTTAGTGCTACTTTATACACTCCTGAGCCAACAACTTTTAATTTAACGTCAAAATTGCTAACAGATACAATATGTACCATTCTGTGATTAAAGTAAAATTCTTCTCTAGAGAAATAAGGTTTACCGATAAAATCCTTTTTCTTACTTCAAAAGTTAATCCTTTACAACCCTAATACGACGTTTTTTTCCTGTAGATAATTTTACAGTGCTGCACATCTGAATTTATCATCCTTTCATCTTGTTATCAGTTCCGTTTTTGCTTGCTTTAATTAGTTTATCAAAGTCAGACTTATGCAGCTGATCTTGAATAACCCGGTACTTTTGTAAACTCTTCTTCAGCAAGAACTTAACAACTTCAGCACCAATTCTTTTAGCATCTTTAAGCAACTTATAATCATTAAATAGCAAAAATAAGTTTAACTTGGCAACCCAATCTTGCACTCACATTAAGCACTGTCTTCTCACCTGGAGCTTAGCATAGTCCAAATATATTGAAACAATATGATTTAATTTACTTAATTCTGCTTCAGTCAAATAATTTTTTGCAACGTTTGCGTCACTCTTTAAAATTTTGCCACCTGGACATTTTTCCATGTAGTAAAACCCATGAATGGTCTTTTGTGACTAACTCTGGAATGTATCAACTCTGCTGCAGTTAACCTGTAAACTGCCCAATACAATTTATCTTGCACTTTTGAACAAAACCGTTTTGTTACTTCTGAAGTTAGATCATAATCAGCAGAGCATTCAGCATAAATATCCGTAATCTTTGATAGAATCTACGTTCTGAGGTTTGTATTTCTCTGATCTTTTCGAGCAACTTATCGAAATAACTTTCATCAAATTTGTCACCATACTTCAGTTGTTTTTTATCCGATACAAACCCTTTGATGATGAACTCCTTCAGAATTTTTGTGGCCCACACCCTAAATGCTGTTGCTTTTTGAGAACTCACTCTATAACCAACAGCTAAAATTGCATCTAGGTTATAAAATTGTGTAGGATACTTTTTACAATCAGAAGCAGTTATTTCCAAAATGGAAACAACTCTACCATTTTTTTTGCGTGAGCTGAATGCTCTCACCCTGGTACAAAACGTTGATTTTACATCTCCATCTGGAGTTGTATATAAATAGGATTTCGCTTTCTACTACCTTTCCAGTTGTTTTATGCATAGTTCTCAAATTTTGAAAATCTGCTCCATACTGTAGGGTATGCTTGGGTTGTTCATCAGCCGTCCTCAATAGATTGTTTGTGCTTTTCTATTTGTATAGTCCCAAAGTGTCCAGGCTTAATTCTCTCTCCCTCTACCAGTTCTAATAATGCGCTGTTTTCTGGACAAATTATATCAATAATTTGACCTATTATAATAAAAATAGTAATTGCATTTCTAAATGTGTGACAAGTTATACTCATTTAGAACTGCAGAGATTTTTGGAATGTTTACTTTGTTCATCATAAAAACTGCCATGTGCAGTGTAATATTGACCTTACCTCGTGGCTTAACTTATAAATCAGTGCACGTTTTGTACTACACATTTCTCGTTTTTCATTGAGTACTGACAGATAATCAGTACGATCAAGATTACGTCCCTAAGGCAATTCATGTGCACATTCTAGTGCCTTGTAGAAGGTAATAATATCCAAAGTTAAAAAGAGATTTGACATAGGCTTATGATAAGATAAATATATTGAATTTAAGTCATTAATATCACAATTGCTCATTTGTATGAAATTTGCCTTCTCGCTTCAAAAGCTAACTCACCATAACTTTTATGTGGCGTTTTTTTCCTGCAGACAGTTTTATAAACGACTGACCTTTAAAGCTTTTAGAATTTATTATGTAGTTGATATCATTTATAGTATAATCATTAACTTTGCATCCATTGCCCTGTATTAAACGCTTTGCAGCGCCTTTTGAAGGTTCAAGACCTATATCGTACAGTAGGTCTATTAAGGATATACCATTTGCAACTTGTTTTTTTGTTATAGTGTAATCAGGAAGTAGTGAGCTGTCTCCATTTTCAAAAACAGAGACTGCAGAAGATTGTGCAAGCTCTGCTTCTTCATCACCATGACATATTTTTGTTACCTCTGTCGCCAAAGCTTTTTTTGCTTCGTTTACTTCTTGATTCTTTAAAGATTCCAGTTTTTTAATTTCATCAATTGGCAAATCAGTGAAAAATCTCAAAAAACGCCCAATGTCTTGGTCATCAATATTGCGAAAGTACTGCCAGTAGTCATAAGGCTTTAGCATATCACCATCAAGCCACACAGTTCCACTTTCAGTTTTGCCCATTTTTTTTCCTTGAGCACTCAACAAAAGAGGCGTAGTAAGACCAAACAACTCGGGTAAATTCAACTTTTTACCAAGTTCAATTCCGTTTACTATATTTCCCCACTGGTCCGATCCTCCTATCTGCAAACGGCAGTCATACTTTTTGTTCAATTCAGCAAAATCGTAAGCCTGCAATAGCATGTAATTAAATTCCAGAAAGCTTAGATTTTGTTCTCTATCAAGTCTAGTTTTTACACTATCGAAACTTAGCATGCGATTTACAGAAAAATGCACCCCTATATCACGCAAAAAATCTATGTGTTTTATACTATCTAGCCAATCTGAGTTATTTACTATAATTGCACCAGCCTTTCCATCATCAAAGTATACCATTTTCTTAAGTGCTTTTTTTATACCAGATATATTTTGGTCGATATCCTCAATAGGCAAAACACTTCTTGCTTTGTCTTTACCAGATGGATCGCCAATCTTTGTTGTGCTACCTCCAAGTAAAACTATTGGCTTATAACCAAATTTCTGCAGGTGACGAAGCATCATAATCTGGATTAAGCTACCAACATGAAGACTTGATGCTGTACAATCAAACCCAATATATGCAACTACGTAGTCATTCTGCAATAGTAGTTGGTCTAATCCTTCAATGTTTGTACACTGATATAGGTATCCTCTTTCTTGAATGAAATTTAAAAATTCAGACTTGTGTTTCACGGCTTGTTTTCATCAATTAAAGTGATTTAAATCCACAAATCTTACAAGTGGAAGAAAGTTAATTCCATAATTCTTCTATTTTATAATACTCCCTTACTTCCGGCCTGAATATGTGAACCATTATGCCTTGAAAATTCAAAATCACCCAATTACCTTCATCCATACCCTCCACATCCATTTTATAATATTGCTTGAGACTTTTCATTACGTGTTCAGCTAATGCCTTTACATGGCGGCTTGAATCACCAGATGCAATAATCATATATTTTGCAATAACGGTTTTATTCTGCACATCAAAAGTGACTATATCATGACCTTTATTTTGATCTATTATACTCATAATTGTGCTTTTTATTGATTCTGTATCACTGGATACATTAGCCATTATTCTAGATTATATAACTTATTTATAATAATACACTTAAAATCTCCAAATATGAACTATTTTCGATATGACTATTTGCTAAGCAAGAAGTTTGAGCTTTGAGTGTAACAGCATGTACAGCGCATATCCTTTATTATATACAATGAAAGACAGTTTCTCTATATATTATTTATTATGAGCAAGACTCTCATTCACTTAATCGGCTTTCCAGGTAGCAGCAAACTTACTTACTGTAAAAGAACTACGTAAGATCACTGATGCGGTTATAGTAAACAATAACCTATTTAATAATATTATACTCAAAATCGTTAAATTAAGAAACGCTGAAATTACAGGTGACTTACGGGAAAAAATTTTTGCAGTCAGAGAAAACTGTTAGCAATACTAGAATAGCAGTACATAAAATCAAAGCATTACATATTTACAAATGAATTGATAGATGGTGATCCCCACGACCAAAAGTTATCAACCCAGTAGTAAACTTAAGTAAAAAATGGGTTTGAAAATTCTTCCTGTGGTAATACTCTGTAATAGAGTAAAGAACTAGTGGAGCATATCCAATTAGAAGATTAGGTATCAGGAAAATAAAATTACCAATCCGGATTTTGCTATAAAGAAAATTAAAGGAAAAAGGTTATTTGTACCTAAAGGTGCTTTTGAAATTAACAACTTGGAATTAAGCGCAAAGGGAGTTGCAAAAAGAATCGCTAACAAGATAAAAGACGGAAAAAGGTTAGTTGAAGCTTCTGTAACAAATAATTAATAACAGGACGTACTCGTGGTTGAGCAGAAAGATAAATATCGTCCTTGCGTTGGCATAATGCTATTTAACAAACAAGGACATGTATTCACTGGAAAACGCTTTGATAGCAACTCTTACTGGCAGATGCCACAAGGGGGAATTGATGATGGTGAAAAGCTAGAGCAAGCAGCACTACGTGAATTGCTAGAGGAAGTTGGTACTGATAAAGCAAAGATTATAGCTAAAAATAAGGATTGGATATATTATAACTTACCTGAGGAAGTTATACCAACATGCTGGAATGGAAGATATTCTGGCCAAAAGCAAAGGTGGTTCTTAATGAAATTTTATGGAGAAGGTAAGGATATTAATATCAACTATACTGATCATCCAGAATTCAAGGAGTGGCGTTGGCAGAGTGTAGATAATTTGGTAGCAGGTGCCATACCATTTAAAAAGGAAGTTTATAAAGCAGTGATAGAAGAGTTTTCTTCTCAAATCAAAGTCTCTATTATTAAGTAAAATTTACAATAAGTTCGTGATAGTAGATTCTCATTGCCATTTGATTTATTTCTCTGATGATGAAATACCGGAAGTGATTTCAAGAGCAGAGCAAAATGGTGTAAAAATTTTACATAACATATGCATAAACGCTGATGATGTTCCTAAATTATTGAAAATTGCTTCATCCTATAATCAAGTCTATTCCTCTATTGGCATACACCCACTTGATGCTTCTGTAGAGAACGGCAAGTGTATGCATGTTGATGAATTGGTTGAACTCATCAAGAATCAAAAGGTAGTTAGTATAGGCGAAACCGGGTTAGATTTTTATAAATCTAATAATAAAAGCAATCAGAAGAAAAGTTTTGCATTACACATAGAAGCAGCAAGAATAACAGGGTTGCCTTTAGTCATCCACACTAGAGGTGTTGACAGTGAAGTGATCGATATGCTAAAGTCAGAAATGAAAAATGGCCCTTTTAATGGAGTAATGCATTGTTTTACTTCCTCTAAAGAGCTTGCTCATCAATCTATAGATTTAGGGTTATACATTTCATTTTCTGGAATTATTACTTTCAAAAATGCAAGCTTACTCAGAAGAATTGCACAAGATGTACCACGTGAGCGTGTTTTAGTTGAAACCGATGCACCGTATCTATCACCTGAACCTCACAGAGGAAAAAAGAACGAACCAGCAATGGTAAAATATGTTGTAGATTGTCTAGCGGAATTGTGGAGTGAATCACCGGATAAGGTAGCAGAAGTAACCACAAACAACTTTTTCAGGCTGTTTACAAAACTTAAGCTTAAAGAAATTCTATAAAATCATTGGCTTGTTTATAAGCTTAAAGATTTTACCAATTCTTTCACTGCATTTACGGATTTGTTGAACATTTCTTGTTCACTATCATCCATTTTAATCTCTAGAACCTTTTCAATTCCGTTTTTACCAATAATTACAGGGACACCAATGAACAAGTCTTTTACACCATATTCACCATTAAGATAAGTAGCGCACGGTAATATACGCCTTTCATCACGTAAATATGATTCCAACATATATATACTAGAAGATGCAGGAGCATAGTATGCAGACCCAGACTTAAGTAAATCAATTATTTCTTTACCGCCATTACGAGTGCGCTTAACTATTTCATCAACTTTTTCCTGTGTGATGAGACCCATATCAATGATTTGAGTAAGTGGAATGCCAGCGATGGAAGCACAATGAATCAGCGGCACCATAGTGTCACCATGTCCTCCAAGCACAAAAGCAGACACATCCTCAACAGAAATATTGAGTTCCCTTGCAAGAAAATAGCGAAAGCGGGAAGAATCAAGCACTCCTGCCATTCCAACAATCATATTAGCTGGGAGGTTTGAAAACTTATGCACTACTGAAACCATGGCATCTAAAGGATTGGTAACCACTATCACAAATGCATTTGGAGAATACTTTCTAATATTTTCTCCAACTTCCTTCATTACTTTAGCATTAGTTTGGAGGAGATCGTCTCTGCTCATTCCCGGTCTTCTCGCAATGCCAGCGGTTATTATAATTGCATCAGAGTTTTTTATATCTTCATACCTATTTGTGCCAGTAATATTGACACTAAACCCATCAATAGGGGATGATTCTGCTATATCGAGTGCTTTACCTTGTGGTATTCCATCGCTAACGTCAAACAAAACAACATCACCAAGCTCTCTTAATGTAACCATATGTGCGAGAGCCCCACCAATATTTCCTGCGCCAATCAAAGATATTTTTTTTCTTTGTACTGTCATTTCTACTCCTTGGTATTTGCTTTTGTGGTTTCACCTTCCCAAGGGGATAGGCTGTCAAACATACGAAAATCTTGCGGTAAATCTATAGGATTATACACAACCTTTTTTGCCTCTATGTCATATCTAACCTCCTCATAACCAGTAAGAGGAAAATCTTTTAACATTGGATGACCTTTGAATCCATAATCCGTTAGAATCCTACGCAAATCAGGATGATTAGAGAATTCTATTCCATACATATCAAAAACTTCGCGCTCAAACCACGAAGCTGTGTTAAATATCCTTACTACGCTTGGAGGCATATCACCTTCATATAATTGAAGCTTTATATGTACCCTAATATTATGCACAATGCTGAGCAAATTATACATTAGCTCAAAACGTTTCTCCCTATCTGGATAATCAACCCCAAAAATATCAACTAATAATTCAAACCTACATTTTTCATCATCGCGTAGAAAGAGTAAGTGATCCTCAATATTATCTAAAGTTGAATATATTACAATAGTACCATCACCTTGCTGAACAAATTCACATTTGGTCTTTTTTTGTATGTACTTTGCAGTTTTATCCATACTATATATTCTGAGTTCGTTTTATTTTTTTTTGTAGGCACAGCATTCCATATAGCAATGCCTCTGCAGTTGGCGGGCATCCAGGAACATATATATCAACTGGTATAATTCTATCACAACCACGAACTACCGAGTAGGAGTAATGATAATAACCACCGCCATTTGCACAACTTCCCATAGAAACAACGTACTTGGGGTCTGCCATTTGGTCATAAACCTTACGCAAGGCTGCTGCCATTTTGTTGGTTAGTGTACCAGCAACAATCATAACATCCGCCTGTCTTGGACTCGCACGAAACATTATACCATATCTATCAAGATCATAACGACTGGATGCAGTGTGCATCATTTCCACTGCACAACATGCAAGACCAAATGTCATTGGCCATAATGAGCCAGATCTTGCCCAATTGATTACATAATCTATTAAATTACCGAATTTAGTAACAAGAAACCCTTCCTTCTTATAACGATTCCAGTCACCGTTAGATAGAACTTGACCTATCATAAATTTATTTCCATTCTAATGCACCTTTACACCACTCATAGATAAAGCCTACAGTAAGTATTGTAAGAAATATCATCATAGACCAAAATCCACAGTAGCTTATTTTAGATAAAGAAACAGCCCAAGGAAAAAGAAAAGCAATTTCTAAGTCAAATATTATGAATAATATTGAAACTAAATAAAACTTAATGTCAAAATTTTTTCTTGCTCTTGATAAAGGGTTAAAACCGCACTCATATGTGGAAAGTTTTTCACTATCTGGTTTGCTTATTGCAAGAAACATAGGCAATACACCCAAAGCAAGAGATAGTATAATTGATACGCAGATAAAAATTGCTATGGCTAAATATTCACTCATTTAATAAAACTTGTAGAAAGCAACACTACAAATTTACATGCTTTCCTAATCTTTTACCACCTAAAATATGCATATGAAAGTGCGGTACAACTTGTTCCCCGTTTTCACCGTAGTTAGTAACTAACCTATATCCTGTTTTTTCTAGGTTATATTTATATGTTATCTCTCTCACAGTTTTAAAGAAGCCTACTATTTCCTCTGCAGAAGCTTTAAAAATAAAATCATCATATGAAATATATTGACTTTTCGGTACAACTAAAATGTGAACTGGTGCATCAGGATACTTATCGTAAAACGCTAACACACCCTTATCCTCATAAATCTTCTTGCAAGGCAACTCACCTCTTAATATTTGAGCAAAGATGTTATTGCTATCATAGTATTTACTGTTCATGCTTTAGAGGCACGACCACCTTTTTCTCTTCCTGGGTTCAGAGCAGGTGTAGATGAAGGGCTCTCCATTTTACTGTTAGAGACATCTCCTTCAAAGCGTAGATTAGATTCGTTACCAATAGCTTCTCTCAACTTGTCTTCTAATTCTATACCTTTAGAAGTAGTTTTTCCAGCTTTTACATGATACATCCCCAGAGGATCAGTCATATTGCTTTGAGTGATAAATTCACTAGATTCTGGTGACCTCTCTATAGGCTTTACAACTTCTGATGGCTGTTCGTGATATCCTCGGTACAATTTTTCAGCAATACCATACAGCAATTTCTGGTCTGTGTGAACTTTAAACTCTCCACCAGTAATTTCTGCCAGGCCTTTAAGATTTTCATTCACTTTATCGTAAATTTTGCCAACAACAAGCTGTTTTACCTCTTCCGGACTCTTTCCTTTACATTCAGGGCCGGCTTTAATACCATTGGTAATTTCCTTAACATCAACTTCGATTATAGCTTCGTTTTTTTCCCTGAAAATAGTTACACTTGGCAAATTGTTTTTTATTTGATCTAATTGCTCTTGGCTCAAATAAGGTATGTCTCCTACCAAAGTCCTTGATGCTTTAAATATAACCCTTCCCTTTCCTTTCTCTTGTTCTGTTATGTGTACACCAAGATCTTCACTAGCTTGTGTAGTCCTTATAGGCAGGTAGTATTCTTTAGGTGTCTTGCCAATAACATAACGCCAACCATTTTTTATATCATGCCACATTTCATCCCAAGACTTTAACTGACTTTTTAGTTGGAAAGGATATATTATTGTACCTTTAAATAAGACCAATAAACCCCTACCTACACCCTTAAATAAGACTTTTCCACCTTCAACTAGAAACCCTCGCACTCCCAAAGCTGCATTTTTAGCTTTACCTAATATAGAAGTAGACTCTTTGCTTGAAATATCTCCTTTTTTATCTTGTTCCATACATACCCCCGAAGTATTCTAACACTAAATACTATAGTGTATTCTAAATTATAGAAAAAACATTTAAATTTCTATATCTATTATAAGATGAAATTATAGAGATTGCAACTATTATTTACATACTGTCTAAAACGTGAGGTATTTTCACTACTTTTATTATTAATCTTGCTTTAAAGTTAAACTATGTTCGAATGGAATACTAATAATATTATTGATGCTACTGGCGGAAGAGGGAAGAGTGGTTGCCACAACTTAAATATTTCAACAGACACAAGAAATATAAAAAAAGGTGACTTATTTATCGCACTTAAAGGAAAGAATTTTGATGGACATGATTTTCTACATGAAGCCTTTTTGAAAGGGGCAGCAGCTGCGGTAGTGAGCGAAGACAAATATAGGAATCTTCCTCTAATTGTTGTGCAAGATACTCTAAAAGCTTTGCATGATATGGCATCGTATTACATCAGAAATGTTCTTGTTAATGCTGAAGTTATTGCAATTACAGGCAGTGTAGGAAAAACCACCACAAAAGATATGCTACATACCGTTCTATCACAGTATGGAGTGTCTCATGTGAATGATGGTAACTTGAATAATAACATAGGGCTACCTTTAACGATTCTAAAAGCTCCAGAAAACTGCCGGTACTTAATTCTTGAAATGGGGATGAATAAAGCTGGTGAGATAAAAGAATTATCAAAGATTAGTAACCCAAATATTGCGGTTATCACCAACATAGAACCTGTGCATGTTGAAAATTTTTCGTCGCTATTTGATATTGCACAAGCAAAATTAGAAATTTTGTACGGTGTGAAAAATAACGGTACTTTGATCCTAAACAAAGATAATAAATATTATGATTACCTCTCATCACACATCGATAGAGATGTAGTAAGCTTTGGTAGGAATAAAAGCGCTACAGTTTGCTTGTTGAATGTAATAAAAAACGACAAAGGGCTAAATTTAAAAATTAGACTGAATAATAATCAGATTATGAACTGCAATTTATGTGTGCAAGGTGAACATTTTGTATACTCTGTACTGGCTGTTGTTGCAGTCATACAAAATCTTGGACTTAATTTATCAAAATTACCACTTGCACTTGAGAATTTTAATATAACGAAAGGCAGAGGTAGTGTTCACAAGGCTAAATACAATGGAAAGTGTATACATTTGATTGACGACTCCTATAATGCCAGTCCTGCTTCAATGAAAGCTGCAATAAGAACTTTAGGTATATATTCTAATCGGAGGAAAGTAGCATTACTTGGTGATATGCTAGAACTCGGTAACGAAAGCATAACATTTCATATGAAGTTACTTGATTCTATTGTAAAATATGACGTGGATAAAGTTTATACGGTTGGTAAATTCATGTTAAAGTTGCACAGGCTTTTACCAAGCAATATAAAAGGCACGCATTTTAATGATTCTAATCAATTGAAAAGCAACTTAGCTAACATTGTTCAAAATAATGATGTAGTTCTGGTCAAGGGTTCACGTGGGGTGAAAATGGATTTCATAGTGCGAGGATTCATAATAGAATATTAAATAAAACTATTATATTAATTTAAGGTTAAGTTATTAGAAGTTTTAATCGTGATAAAACGTGTAGTTATTTTTGGTGGAACAGGATTTATAGGGAAACACATCGTAAGACGTTTGGCAACAGCAGGGTATTTAATAAGGGTATTTGCCCGTAACCAAGAAAAAGCTGCTTGTTTAAAGTTATGTGGCAATTTAGGACAAATATCTATATTTAAAGGCGATTTTTTTGACGAGAAGTTAATTTTGGAAAGTGTAGAGGAATGTAATGTAGTCATAAACTTAGTTGGAATACTATATGAAGTAAAAGAGCACGGTTTCTACGCTGTTCATGTTGGGATAGCTGAAAGAATAGCAAGAGCTGCAAAAATAAAAAACGTATCTATGATGATACATTTTTCTGCTATGGGAATAGAAAACAGTAAGCTGTCAGAATATGCTCAAAGTAAATTGGAAGGTGAAAAAGCTGTAACCGCAGCATTCCCAGAAGCAATAATAATTAAGCCGAGTCTTGTATTTGGTAAAGAAGATAACTTCTTTAACAAATTTGCAAGACTAGCAACTATTCTTCCTTTCTTGCCGCTAATTGGCAGTGGTATAACTAAATTTCAGCCTATATGTGTAACCGATTTAGCTGAGATGGTATATCGCATTATCAGTCTTAATAAGCAAGATAAGAAGATTTATAATATAGGTGGACCAAAAGTCTACTCTTTTAAAAGCTTACTAAAGTTTATTCTGAATGTTACCAACAGAAAATGCTTATTAGTCAATGTATCTTTCCCAATGGCAAAGCTAATAGCCTTCTTTTTAGAAAGTAGGATCATTTCTATATTGTTAAAACCCATAACCGGGGATATAAGCCCTATGCTTACTCGAGATCAGGTGAGAGTTATGATGAGTAGCTCAATTGAAAAATCAACTGATTTTGAAGCAATAAAAATCCGGCCATTATCAATTGAAAATGTAGTACCAGAGTATTTGAAGGTTTATAGAAAGTACTGACATAAAGAGTGCGCCCAGTAGGATTCGAACCTACGACCCACAGCTTAGAAGGCTGTTGCTCTATCCAGCTGAGCTACGGGCGCACAGCATATATAAAATGCTTCTTAACACGCATAAAGTCAAGGCATTTCATGTCAATACAATGCTTATAGCAAATTCTTGCAAGACCTTATCATTCTAGTATGCGGTGTTAACTTTTTCTGGATTTAAGTACTAAGATGACAGAGTTTTTAAAATAAGTTATTTTTTTATTTTTTAGTAAAAAGACAGCCCATGGGTATCAAAATTGCACCTTCTATACTTTCAGCAAATTTCGCAAAACTAGGAGAAGAAGTAAAAAGAATTAACAACTTAGGTGTAGATTATATACACATAGACGTTATGGATGGAAATTTTGTTCCAAATATTACAATTGGTCCAGGCGTTATCTCTACAATACGTAAATATACTAACCTTTTTTTTGATGTACACTTAATGATTAAGTCTCCTGGTGACCATATTGAAAGCTTTATAAATGCTGGCGCTGATATCATTACTATACACGCAGAAGCAGAGGTACACCTTGAAAGGCTGATAAGAAAGATAAAGTCATACAAAAATGTAAACGATGCGAAAAAAAAGGTTCAAGTTGGAGTGTCAATTGTTCCTTCAACTTCCCCAGGTGTATTTGAGTATATAATACATGAGTTGGATATTGTATTAATTATGACAGTCAACCCTGGATTTGGAGGACAGGAGTTTATTTATTCACAACTGGGCAAGATATCTGTTGTGAAGAAAATGATACGAGAGCGCGGCCTTAAAACACAAATTTCAGTAGATGGCGGAGTGAGTCTTTCAAACGCAGCTGATATAATAAAAGCAGGTGCAGATATCTTAGTCGCTGGATCAGCAATATTTAGAGCTAAAAATATGAAGAAAGCTGTAAATGATTTTAAAAACCTATCATTGTAACCCTATAGCCCAACACAAATCACTTCTGTCATTCTATGAGTAAAAAAATTTCTGGATGCAAGTGTCATCTACTTAAGGACACTCATCTCAGCAAATCAAGTCAAAAATGTCCATAAAATTTTGATAATATATATTTTTAACTATACTTAGCTTATTCTATAAACTAAAAAGAGAAGAGATTGAACATGGTAGAGTGGCTAATATCTGATCAGCTTATTAATTATAACTACGCTGTAAAATTCATGGAAAAAAAAATTCAACAAATCCACAATAACTCATCTGATGAACTAGTATGGCTACTCCAGCATCCTCCATTATACACAGCAGGAATCAGTGCAACAGATGATGATGTCGTCGAAAAATTATTTCCTATATATAAAACAGGCAGGGGTGGTAAATACACATATCATGGTCCAGGGCAACGTATTATATATCTAATACTGAATCTTAAAAAAAGAAATAAATGTGATATAAAACTATATATTAGAGACCTTGGTAGTTGGATAATAAATGTTTTAAAGCACTTTAACATATTTGGAGAATTCAAAGAAGATAGAGTAGGTGTTTGGGTGAATAACAACGGAGTAGAAGAAAAAATAGCAGCTTTTGGCATTCGTTTAAGAAAATGGGTAACTTACCATGGCATAGCGCTTAATGTCTCCCCAGATCTTTCTCATTACAAGGGTATTATTCCTTGCGGATTGAAAGGTTACGGTGTTACATCAATAAAAGAACTAGGTGTTAAAGCTCCACTCTTTAAATTAGATAATATACTAAAAAAAGAGTTTTATAAGATATTTTAATGTACTCTGTTGTCATCTACTTCTTATATTTTATTCTCACTTTATGCGCTAATACAGGTATTTATGCAATCAATCAAGTCGATATTATTGCCCCTTCTTCCAATGGAAAAGAGCCAGATCTAACTACTATAAAAGAATATATAGAAGCTTTGGATTTTAACTTTCATCTTTGAGAGAAAATATATAGCAATAATAATCCATTCTACCCTAACTCTATGAATTTAGAGCAAGCGATTTGATTAGTGTTCTAATTGACGATAGCAAAATAATTTGGTGTATCAGAGGAGGAACAGGAGCTTCTCGGTTAATTCCCTGTCTAGAAAAATTACTCAACGATAAAAAAGCATGAATTGCTCAAAATAAAAACAAAAAAAACTCTTATAGACCATAGCGATATAACCACCTTGCACATTTATTTATTTACAAGTCAAATACGATTGGCAAATTCTTCACGGTCCATGTTGGAAATGATAGTAAATAATTTCGTTTCTGAAAGTTTTGTTAAAAATTAAAAGGTTAATCCTAAGTCAGCAGAGCTCTATTAGGTTTAATAACCTAAAAATAATTAATGATGACATCAAACTAAAAAATGGCAGATTAGAGTCCAAAATCGTTGTGGAAACATGATTTTAGTTTAAAATAGTATAGGAACCGCCTGGCAAATAAATGCAAAAGGAAAAATTCTATTTCTAAAAGATACAAGAGTTTATTCATATGCAATGGAGCGCAGTTTAGATCACCTAAACAAGCTCGTATTTTTGATGAAGTATACGCAGTAATTTTTGGAAACTTTATTAACTTCGGTAACGACAATCTTGTTGAAGTCGTAAAAGAGAGATCTGCAAAGAGTGCTAATTTTCCAGTGTTCAAAGTCCAAGAGATAGGCCACGAATATATAAATGACCCTTTACCTCTCAACACCCACGCTACTATTAGCGTTCAAGACGAAAAAGAAGGTTTGTTTTTTATGGATGTGCAGAATATTGGCTTTATGGATTGATCTATATTATACTAACCTCCTGTGTTACAGTAGAATGAATACACGACATTAAGCTAAAATAATTTAGATTTACCAATGATTTCATAGGAAATATTTGTTCAATTTCAACCATAAATCCCTACCAATAAATTTCAACAAAAATACCTTAATGCATTTTCAAATATAAGCATTCCGTCTCCATATTTTGGCATAGCAATCTTTAAGCGCTTGCACTTTTCTTTTTCAAGTGGCCAGTTATCCTGCTGAGTAAAAAATATGCCCCTTTCTGGATGAGGCATTAAAGCCAACACTCTACCACTTTTATCCGATAAAGCCGCCAGGTCATATGTAGACCCGTTCGGATTATAAGGAAATTGCAAGTTGGCGTAGTCACCACTTTCATTAATGTAACGTAGTGCAACAGAATTATTTTCAATCAATTGATCTAAAACACCTTGATTCATAAAGAACTTGCCTTCTCCATGAGCAATAGGAAGATACAACTCATTCAGATCCCGCAACCAAACAGAACTGCTTTGTGGGCTAACTTTTACTTTAATCCAACGGCATTGATAATTACCTATATCATTACGTATTAAAGCCAGATTAGAAAACTCTGGGATTAACTTCACTAATATCTGACAACCATTACATATTCCCACGACAAGCTTATCTTGAGATAAAAACTCTTGAAACTCATCTAACAAGTTGTTCTTAATGCGCAAAGCAAAAGCATTACCAGCACCAGTGTCATCACCGTAGGAAAAACCCCCTGGGATTGCAAGTATATTACTCAACCCCAGTTCACCTGGATTCTTTATGATCTCATTAATGTGAACGATTCTTACTTCTATATTGTTGACACCAAGTTTTCTACCACATTCTACAAATGCAAATGCAGTTTCCTTTTCACAATTCAAGCCGTAACCAGATAAAACGATAATTTTCATGAGTTAAAAATTAAAAAATTCGAATTTTCTTTTTACAAAATTTGCTACTAAATTCAGAGCAAATAACACTATCAACAAGGCTATAATTGCGATAGCAGCAAGTTCAACAAATGCAATTTCAGGACTACTTGACCATATGTATATTTGTACGGGTAGAACAGTTGCCGGATCGAAAAAGGACCTAGGTGTATCAGTGATAAATGCTACCATACCTATCATAAGTAAAGGAGAAGACTCACCTAAAACTCTTGCAACTGCAAGCATAGTACCATGTATTATCCTTGGTAATGCAATCGGTAAAGAGTGGTCTAATATCACCCTGATGTGAGGCGCTCCAAGGGCAAAAGCTGCATCTTTTATTGTAATAGAAACATTAGCAAAGGCATTTTTTGTTGCAATTATAATATTAGGTAACATCATAAATGAAAGAGTCATTCCACCAACAAGTGGCGAAGAACGGGGTAGCTCAAATATGCCAAGATAGAGAGTCAAGCCTACTACACCAAATATTATTGAAGGCACTGCAGTAAGATTATTTATGCTAACCTCTATAACATTAGTTATTATACTATTTTTAGGCATAAATTCGTGGAGACAGATACCCGACATAATCCCCGCTGGTAACGCTAAAGCCAGGCATACTATTATCGTCATTAATGAGCCAACAAATGCTCCTAAGATTCCCGCGTTTTCAGGTTCACGAGAGTCAGATTTAAGAAATAGAGATTTATTGAAAAATTTCCCTACTCTCCCCTGTTTTTTTAGCCAACTAAGCAATTCAACATAATGACTGTTAAAATACTTACCCTTATTTATTGAATTTATTATACTTGACGCGGTAAACCAGATTTCATATTCACCATTATGTTTTACTTTTCTACGAACAAAATTCTCTAGCTCCTTGTAAGAATTACGACTTAAAATCTCTTCATCATTCTTAAAATCAGTTCCCTTAAATATCTTTCGTAGAGAATCATTTAGTGAATTAATAGATTTATACCGCAAATTGCTAGGATTATCTGCTAAAGCAAAATCAGTGTTTATTTCAATCGGTAATAGAATTTTTGTTACTGTTAAGGCGCTATAAGAGTTAATCAATATACTTAGCAATATACATACAGGGCAACTAAGTGAAATAACTAGCGTCATAAAAGAACAGGAATATAACGCTTTATCTTTTTTATTCTTCCTTTTTATGCGAGCATGCATACGCCTGGACTGAAGCAGTTTAAGAAATTTTGTCTTTATACTCATTTACTTTCAGTTCCTTTTTGTTGCTCAAGTGTGTAATGATGCCATGCAAGCTAATACTGAAGTCTCTTCTTTCTTCCCGAATCCTATGTCAAACCCACAATTGTGTGAACTTTTTGCATTGTGGTAGAGTAAATACAAGACATAACTGCTGGTATCATCCCAGTGTGCGACACTGAGATCCAGGAAAGTTTGCTGTAAATAAGCAAACTGATTTGTTGAGTGTAGAAAGTAGTTGACCTTATACTAAATAAATGTCTTTGATGAGATTGCATAAAAAGCTGGATTCCAGTGTCAGCCACTTTCATGACATCGTTTACTATGTAACGCCTTATCATATCAAAATGCTCGTATAGTTATATATCATGCACTGGGAACGACACCATTAACATCACTCTCCATTGTACCTAATTAGACTTATTGTTTTTGTAAGTAGCGCGCTCTTTTATTCTTGCAGCTTTTCCAAATAGTTTACATAGGTAGTACAACTTTGCCCTACGAACCTTTCCTCTTCTTGTTACTTGCACTGAAACTAATGCAGGAGAGTAAATAAAAAATTGAGATACTATACTTTCTCCATGACTTACTTTTCTAACCGCAAAAGAAGAATGTAACCCTCGATTTCTTTTTGATATACATACACCTTCAAATATCTGTATACGCTCACTTGTACTGTCAACTACTTTAAAAGTAACCTTCAAATCATCACCAGGACGAAATTCTGGTACTTCCTTAGCTAATACTTGCATTTGTTGCTCATCGAACTTTTTAAGTAAATTTGTCATTTATCTCTCCATCTAATAATTCAGGCCTACGTCTTTTTGTTATAACTTGAGACTGTTTCTGTCTCCAATCACTTATTTTTTTGTGATTACCAGATAACAAAATTTCAGGTACTCTATGTTCTCTCCACTGCTCAGGTCTGGTATACTGAGGATACTCAAGTACACCACCGCTATAACTAAAACTCTCCTCAGTAATACTACCGGAATTATTTACCACACCAGGAAGAAGTCTAACGCACACATCAAGAACTACCATCGCAGCTGGTTCACCTCCTGAAAGGATATAATCTCCAATGCTCAACTCATAAGGAGTATACTCATCTATCACTCTTTGGTCAATACCCTCAAATCGACCACATAATATCGTTATATGAGGAAATCTTACCAATTCCCTTGCAATACTCTGATCAAATTTTGTGCCAGACGGAGTCATATAAATAAATTTAGTATCTTTATGAGTAGAAAGTACATTATCAACTGCATCACCAACTACATCAGGGCGCATAACCATTCCTGCTCCACCCCCATATGGAATATGGTCTACCGTCAAATGCCTATCTTTTGCAAAAAAACGAATATTCATCACTTCAAGGTTCCATATCTTCTTCTCTAATGCTTTTCCAGCAAGGGAATAGTTCAAAAATCCAGGAAACATTTCTGGAAATATGGTTAATATTGTAACATCGAACATCTTTATAAATTTGTAGTAAACTTAAGTGGTAATTTGATATAATGCTTTTAATATATACTTAAATCACACATGTTGCCAGACAAAATAATATATGAAGGTAAAGCAAAGTTCATTATTGAAACTAAAGATCCATTAACCGTCATACAATACTTCAAAGATGATGTTACAGCTTTCAATAAAGAAAAATATGAAATTATTGAAGGCAAAGGAACAATTAACAATCGCATTAGCACTTTTATTATGGAAATACTTGAGAAAGCAGGAATTAACACACACTTTATAAAAACTCTAAGCGAAAGAGAACAGCTAGTTAAAAAATTAAAAATTATACCTCTTGAAATAGTAGTAAGAAATATCGCAGCTGGTAGTTTTTGTAAGCGTTTCAATATAAAAGAAGGTAAGAAACTCGCATTTCCTATAATCGAGTTTTTCTATAAAAACGATAGCCTAGCTGATCCAATGGTAAACGAAAACCACGTGCTATATTTTGGCTGGCTATCTTACGAAGAAATGGAAGAAATTAAAACTATAACCATCAAAATCAACACAGTTCTAATCGATTTATTTTTAAATGCAGGGATAGATTTAGTCGACCTTAAATTGGAATTTGGCAGACCAATAAACGATAATACAAAGATCACTTTAGCAGATGAGATCAGCCCTGACAACTGTAGGCTGTGGGATAAAAATACGCACAAAAAATTAGATAAAGACGTCTTCCGCTTGAACTTAGGAAACTTGAAGGAAGCATACTTAGAGGTCGCAAAAAGATTGTTAGTAAAATTATGCTAATTAAGATACTACTCCATCAAATGACGGGTTGTATTTCTCATTAAGTTTTCCAATGATCTCAATTTTTTCCCCACGTTTTTGGAAATGATTTTTTACGCCTTGCATATTTTCAGGATCTATGATCAATATCATACCAATACCACAATTAAATGTTCTTAACATTTCTCTCTTCTCCACTTTACCCTCTTTCGTCAGCCACAAAAATATATCTGGCCATTCCAAAGAACTGATGTCTACGTCTGCAAATAAATTTTTTGGAAGAATTCGTGGAACATTATCCATTAAGCCACCACCTGTGATGTGTGCAATGCCTTTTACTTGCGACATAATAGGCAGTAAAGAATCAACATATATTTTCGTTGGCTTGAGTAACACCTCCCCCCAAAGTTGATTATTCCACGGAGATAGATCATTGTAACTTATGCCTAAATCTTCAAAGATATGACGCACCAAAGAAAACCCATTTGAATGAATTCCACTTGATTCTAAGCCAACTATATAATCACCTGCTTTCATCACATCGTAATTTGGAAGAATCTTGCTCTTATCAACCACTCCAACCACAAATCCTGCAAGGTCATAGTGATTATTACCATACATTCCAGGCATCTCTGCGGTTTCTCCACCAACCAATGTTATCTTGGCCTGCTTACACCCCTCTGTAATACCCTGAACTACAGACAATAGAACCTCCTTGTTCAAAGCACCTGTTGCAAAATAATCGAGGAAAAATAAAGGTGTTGCTCCCTGTGCAAGTAAATCATTTACGCACATTGCAACTAAATCTATACCTATAGTGTCATGTTTATCTACTTCTTGGGCTATCAACAGCTTTGTGCCTACCCCATCAGTTGAAGAAACCAGTACAGGATGGTCATATTTCTTACTTAACACAGCAAAATCAAATAATGCAGAAAATGAACCCACTTCGCTAATTACTTCTTCTCTTTTATTTTCATCAACAACAAGCTTAACTTCTTTTATCAGCTTATTATACAGTTTAAGATCTACTCCAGATTTGGCGTAAGTATTCATGACCCTTTTTCAAGTTCTATGACTATTAACACTATATTAATGAATTGACACAAAAAGTACAACGAAACTTTCTCTCAATTGACTATTATATGTTTACTAATATAGGGTAACTTAAATCATTTATAATTATCCAATGAGAAAGAACATCAAAAACATACTGTCAATAACAGAGTTATTATCAGGATGGTTGCTTCATGACTTTGCTAACTCTATGAATGGAATAATGTTTGGCCTAGAAGAGCTTGAAGCAGGCAATCAGAATGATGCTAGTACACATAGGGAAGGATTATTGCTGCTTAAGGAAAGCTCCGATGATTTGATATATAAACACAAAGTTATGAAACAAGCATACTCTTCTTCAGCGGACAATCGTAGCTTTAGTCAGACCAAATTGAACATTGAAAATTATTTACTAAAAAAAAAATAAAATTCACGTGGAAGACGGATGAATACTTTGTGAAGTGTAAAGTAAGTTTAACTGAAAAGATAAATAAAATAATCTCTAATATGGTAATAACTATAGCCAGTGCAGTGGCAGAGGTTGAACGAATGTCTATTTTTTTGAGCCAAGTAAAGCATGAAACTCTACTAACAATGCAAGTTCTAAATGAGCATAAGCCCCTGAGCAGATCATTAGCAGAAAAGTTAAACAAGAAAGAAGATAATAATTTAAGTATAAAAGATATTAGTATTTACATGACTCACCTGTTATTAGAGTATTATAACGTTAAAATGCACTGTATTTGTGAAAACAACTTGCTGGAAATAGGTTTGACCTTAACTTAAAACGATCTCATAGCTCATGAAAAGTGTTTGTAAGTTTAAGTGCTAGTGTGGGAAACATAATTTCTTTATTGTGGCATTAGACTTTCTGTACAACCTAAACCAAACGAAAACAGGGCAAATCAGTATTTTAAAAGTTTTAAACGCTGGATACTTTTAAATTGCTTTAGCCGTAAATGTTTAAGAAATTCACCAAGCAGGAAAAAAAGCAAAAGAAACCCTAGTCATATCTCTTATAGGAACTTAGCATTAATGTCGTATATGCT
>NZ_NJBR02000023.1:0-2491 GCF_002204235.2 Wolbachia endosymbiont of Wuchereria bancrofti | reverse complement strand
ACAATCGTAGCAGGTACAGCATCTATGTTTACTATTTTAGTTGCTAATAACACCATAGATACTTTACTAAGTGGTAATATTACAAAAAGACTTGCAGAGAAGCGGTAATATTGTATCGTAATGAGTGTATACTTACTGGATATTTTTATCTATACTATAAAAGATATCTTACCTTATGGTTCTCAACTACTGCTAGCAGGCAGTATAGCTTCCGTGCCACCTATTTCTTTATTAACCCAAGGTGCATTATCGCTTTATTTTAGCAGTAGTTACAATAGGTAAAATAATCATCAACAGCAAGAAAGAGAGACGTTACACGGCTGCAGCTTAATGCACAAGTGGGTTAGAGTTTCTTTTTATATTTTTTTATTTACTTCATCTCTTCCAAAGGCTCTATGTTAAACATGGAAAGTCCAGAAGCGATGACGTGTACTAAGGCTTGTACGAGAAATATTCTCGCAGCGGTGAGGTTTGGGTTGTCCTCCAGTATGAACCGCATATTTAAATCACTCTTGCCATAACCCCATAAAATGTGAAATGCTTCTGCAACTTCAAGCAAATAGAAAGTGATTCTGTGCGGCTCACAAAGCCTTGCTGCAGTTTCTACTACATCTGGCCACTTTGCCAAGGTTTTTATGAGGAAGAGCTCTTCATTAGTCTTTAGGAGTGAAGGATTCGCTTTTGGGAGCTCTTTTGGAGCGTTGCGCATCAATGAATGAGCACGAACGTGCGCATATTGCACATAAAAAATAGGATTGTCTTTTGATTGCTCTTTAACTTTAGTAAAATCAAAGTCAAGAACCATGTCGTTCTTGCGCGTTAGCATTATAAAACGAGTAATATCCCTACCAACTTCTTCTACTACATCCCTTACTGTCAGGAAGTTTCCTGATCTTTTAGACATCTTAACGGGTTTTCCATTCTCAAAAAAATTCACAACGTTATGAAATTTTACCTCTATTTTTGCTTGATTATCACTCAGCGCAGAGATAACCGCTTTTAACCTTTTAATGTAGCCACCATGATCACTACCGAGTGCTACTATCATATTGTTGAAACCACGTGATATCTTATCGAAATGGTAAGCAATATCTGAAGCAAAATAAGTCCAACTGCCGTCCTCTTTTTTCAGTGCACGGTCAACATCATCACCAAACTCTGTAGAACGAAATAACATCTCTTTTCTGGAAGTCCAGTTTTCACTCTCTTTACTTTTTGGTTTTTCTAGGTATCCTTCATATACTAAGCCCTTATCAGACAACAGCTTTATGCTTTTCTCGATCTTACCACTTTTTTGTAGTTCATACTCTGAAGTAAAGACATCATGACTTACTCCAAGCAAGTTCATGCCTTCCTTTATTAATTCTAAGATAGAGCTTAAAGTATATTCTCTAATTACTCGGTTATCTTGCTTTTCTAGAAGCTCTCTGCCGTATTTTTTGGCTAGCTCCTCCCCTATTGGCTTTAAATATTCACCAGGGTATAAGCCTTTTTCAATGCTAATTTTTTCTCCTAGGGCTTCTTTATATCGTAAATACACCGACCGAACTAGCGTATCTATCTGTGCTCCGGCATCATTAATGTAGTACTCTTTAGTGACTCTATAACCAACTTTTTTCAGTAAATTTGTTAGAACATCACCAAACACTGCACCTCTTGCATGACCAATATGCAGTGGGCCGGTTGGATTTGCAGATACAAATTCAACATTGATAGCCTGGTTATTTCCAATGTTGAGAGTGCCAAACTCCGTTTTCAGCTCATTTATTTGCTCTAAAATCCCATGCCATACTTCTACTTTTAAGTGCATATTAATGAAACCAGGGCCAGCTATTTCTACTCTTGCAATCTCATCAAACAGTGCAAATTCTCTGGCTAAAACCTCTGCAATCTCCACAGGTTTCTTCTTTTCATGCTTTGCGAGCACCATAGCAACATTTGTGTAAATATCACCATGTGTTCTATTGCTTGGAGGCTCCACAATAAAATTTGTTACACTTGGTACCCCTTGCTTCAACTTATCTAATTTGCTCAAAATCAAGGAGGAAATCCGTTTGAAAATATTCATCGATTGGAAAAATTATGAAAACCTCCAACAATATAGCGAATAAACAAGACTAGTGAAAGGGTTATGTTGTGTAACTTATACAAGAACTGCTAAGAGGAAAAAGTCTACTAATAATGCCGTATTTTCTCAGATAACGGCACAGGACGACTTGTAAAGTATAAAGTACAGTATATTTGCAAAATGTCCCCTCTTTATCTTCGTTCACACAGTTTATCAAAATTAAACAGCTCTTTATTTGCAGTTAATAATAATCAAAATATTGAACCTAGATCAGATATCAGTACGGGTTTATTTAAATTAAAAAATTCTGTATATCTTCCAACTTTTACTATGGGTAGCTACCTTTCCAACAATAAGATATTACCACTATATTGCCAGAATCATGGGCATAATAACATGCAGTATTATAATTATTGTAATATG
>NZ_NJBR02000022.1:0-39633 GCF_002204235.2 Wolbachia endosymbiont of Wuchereria bancrofti | reverse complement strand
TTCTGACTAATTAAATTTATTTAGTTCTTCATATACTTTCTTGATTATTATATCACTTCCTATTATTCTTTCCAACCCCCTTTTACTGGTTTCCTCTGCATACTCGAAAAAGTAGACCCACTTTTCGACTATACTTTCTAGTTGGTCTTCCTTCGTTTTGGGGAATTTTGGCAATTTAACAAATGTAGAATAAAAATCTTTCAAATCATGCTCATTTTGAATCGAGAAATTTAGAAAAAGCTATAATAAACTAACTAAGAAAGTATTAACAATAATAAATTATTTCTCACAAATATTCAATCTTATTTTTAACTTACAACTTTGAGTAGTTACCATTAACTTGATATACACGGCAAGAGGATATCAGCTATAACTATTGAAATTACATACGTCGATTGTTGTAAAACTACATAATTGCTCTGTAGGGCTGTGTCCTGTAATAATTACTATACCATTTTGCTCAGAGCGTATTGAAATTAAATTTAGCACTAATTCACACGTTGCACTATCAAGATTACAAAATGGTTCATCTACTAGCCAAACACTTGCATTAGAAACCAAGAGGCGAGCAAGCGCAACCCTCCTCTTCCAACCTGCAGAAAGTTTACCATATTTAATATTAAATACAGGCTGTAACTGCAAACAACAAATAGCAGCTATAATCAATTCCTTAGTATTTCGTATTCCTGCCCAGAATTCTATGTTTTGAGCAACAGTTAAGCCATCCTTACAGGCGTTTTTATGCCCTATATAGACCATAGAAGGTATATAAGATTTTAGGTCATCATATATATCTTTTTTACAATATCTTATATTACCCGATGCTGGTGGCAATAGCCCAGATAAACTTCTAATTAAGCTGGTTTTACCACTACCATTTGGACCGGTAATTAAGATCTTCGACTTTGGCTCAGCTTTAAAACTAAGATTTTTAAATAACACCTTGTTATTATGAACACAGGATAAATTTTCACATTCGAGCATGAACTATCTGCCTTTCCCTTTATGTTTACCATGAGTTGAAGCTTGAGCTTCTATAAATAGTTCCCAAAACCCTTTCCTACAACTTTCTCTTTTCATTAATTGTGCCAAACGCTGCATCAATCCACTATCTCGCATAACCATTTGTGTCCATTTACCTATTGGCTTTGCAATTTCAACTATTTTTGGATCCTCTTTGTAACCCTGTATACCATTTTGACTCTCACGTAGTATTTCCTGACGTTTTATCAGCTTTCTCTGCTTATCCTTTTGATATAATTCATTGAATTTCCTGCCTTCTTCCCATTCTTCTCCAAGAACTTTTTTAGGAAACATGATCTTTCTAATTCGATCCCTGTACATTTTTCTAAAAAAGAAAAACACCGCAGCTACAGCAAGCAATGTTATGCTATATATTATGATCTGCGCAAATGGCATTTTCCGTATTTAAATTTTAAAATACTTTTATTATTATATCACAATTATAGAAATTCTGCAAACTTCTGGGTGAGCAAAGACAGCACAAAGCAGTATTTCTCTACCTCGCAAATCGCCTAAATATACGACGAATGGACTTGTATACAATAAGGTTTATTTCTATACTTCTAAGAATTGCGTAGTGGAGGACGCACTGATATGAACTACTATAAAACCCACACGTGCAACGAATTAAGGAAGAACGATGTAGAAAAGGAAGTTACCCTTTCTGGGTGGATGTACCGCAAACGCGACCATGGGAATCTAATTTTTGTTGATTTAAGAGACTTTTATGGAATTACTCAGCTGGTATTCAATAATGACAAAGATTTTTTTTGTAAGATATCAGATCTAAAACCGGAGAGCGTAATTACTGTTACAGGAATAGTCAAAGCTAGAACTGAAGACACGATAAACATTTCTATTTCGACAGGAGAAATTGAGGTTATAGTCAACAACTTACAAATCGAGTCAGAAGTTGAGTTTCACCACAATGAAGAAATAGCAAAAGAAGAAAGGAGTATATTAGCAAGCATTGCAGATGATCAGGAATACCCAGAAAATATGAGATTTAAATATCGGTTTCTTGACTTAAGGCGTGAAAAAGTCCGCAACAATATTGTTCTGCGCTCACAAATCATTGCAGAGCTTCGCAAATTCATGATAGAGCAAGGATTTTTGGAAATTCAAACTCCAATACTTACTGCTTCGTCCCCTGAAGGAGCACGTGACTATTTAGTGCCAAGCAGGCTAAATCCTGGTAAGTTTTATGCATTGCCACAAGCTCCACAAATTTTTAAGCAGTTATTAATGATCTCAGGGTTTGATAAATACTTTCAAATTGCACCATGTTTTCGCGATGAAGATGCAAGGGCTGACCGTTCCCCAGGAGAGTTTTACCAGCTAGATCTTGAAATGTCTTTTGTAACTCAAGAGGACATATTTCAAGTTATTGAATCTACCTTATATAAAGTGTTTGCTAAATTTTCTCGCAAGTCTGTCGATAAAGGTTTTTCACGCATTACCTACAAAGAGGCAATGCTTAAATATGGCTCTGACAAGCCAGATTTGCGTAATCCACTATTAATTAGCGATGTTACAGAAATTTTTCGTGACTCAGAATTCAATACTTTTAAGAACAACATCGAACGTGGTATGGTAGTGAGAGCCATCCCTGCTCCTAAAACAGCAGAGGAACCTCGTAGTTTTTTTGATAAAAAGATAGAACACACACAAAAAGAATTTGGTGCTAAAGGTCTTGGATATATAACGTTTAATAAAGATGGTACTGCAAAAGGACCGATTGCTAAATTTCTTGACGACAATAGGCTAAATCACATAAGAGAAGCAACGAACATAAAGCCTGGAGACAGCGTGTTTTTTGCTTCTGACAAAGAAAATGAAGCAGCGACAATTGCAGGAAAAGTACGCACTCTCTTAGGGTCAGAACTAGGCCTTATAGATAACAATATCTTCAAGTTCTGTTGGGTTGTTGATTTTCCATACTTTGTGTATGACGATAAAAGTAAAAAAATCGATTTCTTTCATAACCCATTTTCCATGCCACACGGTGGTTTGAAAGATCTAGAGGAAAAAAATCCACTGGATATCCTTGCTTACCAATATGATCTTGTTTGCAATGGAACAGAACTATCAAGCGGGGCAATTCGCAATAACAAACTGGATATCATGTATAAGGCTTTTGCCACTGCAGGCTATAATAAAGAAGAAGTCAATAAGAAATTTGGTGCACTCGTGCGTGCATTTAGATTTGGAGTACCACCTCATGGTGGAATAGCACCAGGAATTGACAGAATAGTTATGTTGCTTGCCGATGCACCAAACATTCGTGAGGTAATCTGTTTTCCCATGAACCAGCAGGGTGAAGATGTTCTAATGGATGCCCCTTCTAAGGTGGATAATAAGCACTTACGTAAGTTGTCTTTAAAGGTTGTTGAATGAAAAATTCCACAACTAAGCATACCAATCAACAATATACTATAACAAATTAAAAATCATGAATAATATCCAAAAAGCAATACTATCAGGTATAATCTGCAATATGATTGTATGGTATGAATTAACTCTATTTGGAGTCTTAACACACATAATAAGCAATGTTTTCTTTCCTTCGGAAAGTGATTATTTAAGCACAATCAAATTTCTTGGCAGTTTTGCAGTCGGGTTTGGATTTAGGCCACTCGGTGCATTTATTTTTGGCTACATCGGAGATAAGCACGGCAGAAGGAAAGTTTTGCTAACTTCTGTAATATTAGTTTCGGTATCATCTACTGCAATTGCAGTCATACCAGATTTTAAAGAAATAGGAATACTCTCCCCTATATTGCTTCTGCTTTGTAGAATAGTACAAGGAACGGCAGCGGGTGGAGAAACAAGCATTAACTCAGCTTTTTTAATAGAACATTCAAGTGATAAAAAAGATCTAGGGTTTTTAGGTAGCATGAAAGCTTTCAGCGGCGCCCTTGGTTCCATTACATGCTTTTTAATGATAGCCATTGTTAAAAAATTTACAGGTGAAAATTATGAAATTTGGGGATGGAGGTTGCTTTTCTATTTCTGCTCTATTATGGGTGTAATAGGTTTTTTAACAAGATATATAATGGAAGAAAGCTTAGCGTACAAGACTCATGACCAAAATAAAAGCTTATCTAATTCTCCATTCTGGGAACTAATCAGGAGCTATAAAAAGGCATTTATGATAGCAATTGGGCTTGGTATCGCCCAAAATGCAATTGTCTACTCAGCAATCATGTTTTACAACATATCTGTAAAAGAACTTATCCTTTCAGGCATTGATATTAAAAATGTAGTAAGGATTACAGTTGAAATTACATTTGGGACATCTGCAGTGCTGTTCGCAATATTATCTGATAAAGTTGGAAGAAGAAATGTGATGATTCTTATATTAATAGCTTTAGCCTGCGCTGGGTTACCAGCGTTTTCGCTATTATCATATGACAATCACTATATTGTAACGCTCACTTTTCTATTAATAAGCATACCGATAGGTGCATCTTTTGGAATATATAATTCTCTTGTTTGCGAGTTACTTCCAACGAAAGTTAGGTGCACGGGCTTTAGCCTAGCACATAATATATCTGCAGGAATTTTTGGCGGAATTTCTCCATCTATATGTATGTGGCTTATAGAAAAAACTGAAACAGAGCTTGCAGCAGGTTTTTACCTTACCATGTGTGCATTGATTAGCTTAATATATGTATTGCAAATTAAAACCGAAGATAAAAAAGTCGATTGGTGAAGTTTTTTCACATAGTAATATAAATAGACTAGAAATTTTAAATAGCTAAAATTTTTACTCTAAACCTAGTAGTTTTTCCTTCTCCAAGGCACTGTAAGTATTTCATATCTAGCAGTCTTTTTATAATTTCCTCTACTGCTCTTGAAGGAAATCCTAGAGCTTCTATGGCATTTTTTCTACTAAATTCCTTATCTATAAGGCCAAGTGCCCATTCCCAGAAGAGCAATTGTTTTTGTGATAATAAATATTCAGTATTTTCTCCTTCAAGAATACAATGCGCTTCACCTGCTTGAGTTTTAAGTATGTTGAGAAAATATCAACTATGGGGAAATATCTTCTTTATTACTTTTCTAACTGCTTTATATTTTATTAAGCACTAAATAGTAATCAAGCTTGTTAGTTTCAATTATCTTTTCATGTGCACAGTAGACACAAAGCCATAATCCTACTGCAATAGTACTAAATTAGTTATTAATCTACTAGTTATACCATTCCCATCTTGAAGAGGATATATTGCCAAATATTCAAAAATAAAGTTAGCAACAATAATAAGAGGATGTTTAAAGTCTATTATTTAAGGACCAGTGATATCAATTAATAAACTCTTGTACTTCCTTTTTAACAAGACAAGAAGGTGCATGGTCAAAAACTATATCAACTATATTTTCATTCTGATTTTTTACCTCAACTCTATTAGGGCTTGTTTTATATTTTCCCCCTATGTATAGGTCCTTATCACTATAGAGTAGCATTTGGTTATTGACGTGCAATATTAATGACTTACTAATTGGAATATTCACATAATCATGAAATATTAGTTTAAGCATTTCTAAGTAGCCAGCAACTTTTTGCTCATCTCCATTTTTAAATTTTCTAATACGTAGGTTTTTATATAGATCCTCAACTTCTTTATCGGTTAGGCTGTTCCCTTCAATACGGTTAGAAGCACCAGAAGATATAACAATAACTGAGTGGACTAATCTTTCAATAGCGTGTGGTAGTGTTTTTTGTTGTTTACCAGCTATTTTTAACACCGTCAATTGCAGTAATCAACTCATATGCTTGCTCATTACAGGTGCCCCTAGACTAAGGTGCATACTAAGATGAAAATTTTTTTCAGTCCATATTTTTCTCACATGCATATTATGTGAGATTATGTGACAAAAGTCAACGGAAAAGGGGGGATTCGAACCCCCGACATATTTCATATGTGCACGCTTTCCAAGCGTGTGCTTTAGACCACTCAGCCACCTTTCCACACTACTTATAATAGTGAAAATTATGCCGCTGAACAAGTTTAGCTGTAAAAACTAGGTATATAAGGTTTACCATGAAAAATTTACAGCATTGTTAAATCTGCTTTTGCACGTTGAAAATGTTTTATCGCAATCTGTAAGTATCGAACATTTATCATCAGCAAAAATTTGGTATGTAGGCAGAGCAAACAATGTAACTACTTTATTTCTATACTCTTTTATCGCACCTTCAAATGCTGTATATGCTGCTGAGCCAAAAAATTTCACTATTCTATGCTTATAACACCCACTGTTCTCAGTTAAACTAGTGTCTTCAAATCTTTTTTCGTCTATCACTTTAGTAATCGTACTTACTCTGCTAAATCTCCTAGCATCAGCCTCACAGCTACTATCACAAAATTGCGTTCTGCACATAAGAGAATATAACTTTGCTATGTTCCCTCTCAAGCTTTGCTGAGAATCCTCTATTTCAACGACAAACCCCCCACTGTCTAATGTTACTTTATCAAAAGTTCCGAATGTAGATTCATTTCCCTTGACTCACATCTTTGTAATTTACAAGAAATATCTCAATATTTGCAAAGTCGTACTTTCCTGATAAAACTCTCCTTCCTTAATATCGCCACCACTTAATATTCCTCCATTCCCAGGTTATCAGTCTTTAAGTCACTGTTTAATACTATACTACTGGTTGTGAATCCACTTGAAGATTTATAGAGTATATTTCTGATATTTAAACCCTCATCATAACTAGTGAACCTAATTACTTTTTCACCAACAAGCGTCAATTTCCAGCACTTAGCGATGGTAAGTAACCCTCTAGCTAAATGTTTTTTTAATGTGGGTTGCATAGCTACCCCCTGTTTTCATATGAAAAAATTACACCAACGAGCTTATTGTTATTTTCCAGATTCCAACATCATCTACCTTGATAAAAAAACACATTAGAATAGCAACTCACAACTGCTAAAAAGAGCTGTTAAGATGATAAAACTGTTACACTTCCTGAATTAGCACTCCTAATACCTAAACGACGTTATAGCTTAGTTCATGGTTATTGACTAACTCTGGCCTAGTGCTCGATTTGTTGCAGCATGGAACAAGATTTACTATTTCTCAACCCTCCATCAAAATCCACTGTTATATCCATGATATCGTTACTTTCATTTTAACCTATTGTACATATATTGAAAAATTTTCAATACAAATAACCCTGAAAGCCTAAGTAGATGACACTGGAAATACACACCACAGCTGTGGTGTGTATTATTCAATTAGAAAGAAAACTTCATACCAGTAAGGAAGAGAACCCCTTGATTAGAAGGTGCTATGCCTGAACTATCTTTTTTTGTAATCTTATACCCACCACCTTGCTTCTCATCAGTTTTAAAATAATGGAGAGATGCATAAGGAACAAACTTGCCCTTACTGCAAGCAGGAGAGAGATCATACTGAATACCAAATGCAACATCGTGAAGCTTATCTCCATCACTCATCTTACTACCAAAGTATGTCAAGCTTATGTAGAAATTCTCATGTTGATAACCAGCTCCTGCAGTCCAATACATAGTATTTTTATCATCTCCTTTAAATTGATCTTCGAGTTCTTTCACTCTCTTGTCATCATCAGTAACACCTTTACCATCAATTTTTTGATAGACATTACCAACCAATTTTTCAATACCCTTTGGTTGACCAGATTTGCCCAAATATGCAAAGGAGGCAGCAAATTTTACACCTTGATCTTCATTAATATTACAGTCAGCACTTATACCTAAATTAACACCCATCAGATCATTATACTTCACATATTCCTTATAAGCATACTTAGTACTATCTGGTTCTTTTGCTTGACCATATTCACCAACTGCAGCAACTTTAACTTTTACCTTACGTTCGCTAAAGTCATATTCATATGATGCACCAGCACTTACTATGTGCTCATAGTCTGGACCAACATGTTTTATGTTATCACCATCCTTTATAACAAACAAATTACTGTCATAGCGAGGTGAGTAGCTAACACCAAATCTTGCCTCCATATAATTTGGCGAGTAGTAAGCAAACCTAAATGGTAATGTAGTCATAACGTTTTTATGATATTTCCCTGCCATACGGAAAGAAAGTTTTTCACTTTCGCTTGAGAAACTTTCAGTGTAAAGACGTGGTGTTACGTAAAATGGAAAGCTTGCAGCACTTCCTTCCAAGTTCACTTTTCTGAACCAGTCACTATCTGCAGCTCCGTCAATAGTTGCAATCCTTGTTGCATCAAGCCTCATTAGAGCCTCAGGACCAAACTGATAACCAAGTTTCAAGTCACCATATCTTGAACTCAAAAACACATGTGCACTTCTACCCCTTGTAGCACGAACACCCTGTGAAGCCCCTTTGCCTTCTGTTACTGGAACTTGGAATTGCACATCAGCACCATAAAGAAGACCTTTATCTTCATTTTTATCTTCTGCTCTTAAATGTAATATTGCATCTGCAATCATATCTATGTCTTCGCTATAATCACCAATATTTCCTATTCCGCTAGGAAATATTGGATTTGCTCCTTTTACCTTGTCCGAAATATCCTCATAGTAACCTGTAGATTTGCCCGACATAACATTATAATGTTTATAATCTTCACCACCTGGTCCAGCTTTACTATAACCTTGAGCATCAACAACACCACCAAAAGTTATTTTCAAACCGCTTGTTCCTTGGTTAGCGTCAATAACATCAACGCCACCGACCAAGGTAACAGGGTTTGTTTTACCTTTTTTTTCTGCATTTTGACCAATAATTTTTACATCTTTCTTAAAATTCTTCCTTACATCTCTAGCTTTCTGAGTTTCCGTACCCCTAGTCTTTGAACTCTCTACATTAGAGTTCTTAGCATTTAAAGGTTTTGCTTTCTTTTCATTTGCTAGCTTCGTCTCCTTTCTTTTCTTTTCAGCTAGTTCCTCTTTCTTTTTCTCAGCTGCTAACTTGAGCTCCTCTTTCTTCTTAAGCTCTTCAGCTTTTTTTCTTGGATCAGCATTACATATCCTGTCCATTTTCTCTTTTAGCCTTTTGTTTGATGTCTTCATAACTTCCATTTTTTCAGAAGTTGTGATTGACTCTATGTTCTCTTGCTTTTTTACTCCCTTCATACTTTCATTAAAAGAGTCAGCAGCAAAACCGCTGAAAGAACATAAAGTTAATAAAGAAGCTAGAGCAGTTCTAGTGTAAGTAAATTTTTTCATGAAGTGCCCCCAAAAAATTTCAAATCATTATCTTAAATGTAAATAGTACAAAAACGTTGAAAACTCAACTTAAAGCAACCTTATAGCTAAAACAAAAACAAAATGCAATACCTCAAAAACAACTTTTTTAATATCTCCAATATGCACGTTAACTAAAATTTAGCATAGAGGTTTTTCACTTGTCGCTCATGTTATAACCCCAATATTCATTCCATGGAAGTAAAATTTTTCTACGATTAGGCAATAAAATATTTTATTATCTACTAAAACAGTAATAATAGTTACTGACAGCAATACCAATTTATAGTATAGTTAAGTAATATTGTTTAGTTCTAAATGTATGGATTTTAGTTTCTTACACAATTGATTTAGTACTGCAGGCAGTACAAATTCAAAAAATAACGATGGGATCATAGAATCTATAATAGAAGATGACGATGAATTTGAGATTATTGATGAATTTATAAGTCTTCGTGATTTAAATGAAATATATTCTTTATCTTCTTCTTACCAAATAGGTGAAAGTATTGTAGAAATTGCAGGGTTCAATAAAGAGAAATCATTGAAATGAGTAATTTTTGTAAAATAAGTTACGGTAATAACGATGATCAATTAAGTGAAAAAAGTTATAAAGCTTCAGTTTGTAATGATGATCTTTTTAATGGAAATGAGGAAGACTTTGTAATCCTTGAAAATGAAAAAATGTATAAAACTAAAGCTGAATTTGAAAGTTAAGGTTACAAAATTATCTAACTTAGTAATAGCTTTAAAAAAGACGTTGGTCATGTTTTTATAAAGATAATGAATAACTATAGCTTATCAACGGCACTCGTTTAAAATATGGCCTATGAAGCTTAAATGATGTAATTACTGATCTAAATGGATCTTTTAATTACTCCAGAACTTCTACATAAAGATGGGAGAATTCACCGCGGTTTTTACAACTCATTTATAGTTCATGGCCATAATCTTTATGGCGTTTTAAAAATCTCATGCCAAAAAGCAAGGATCAAAAATTAAAGATTTTAAAATTAATCTTACAGGCTACAGTATGGAAGGGGCTGTTACCAAGATAGCCGCACGTTGCAACTTTTGGTAACCCAAGGTTTTTTGACTTTACTGCTAGTGAATTTTATAATAAAGTTCTTCAGGATAAAACCATTAGAATAACCCAACACAGACAAGGTCCAGTGCTAGAGTGTCATCTGGTCTCCTTGGCTACGCTTATGTAGGTGTACAACTAAGAGTATCAGCATCAGAAGAGTACCATATTTATACAATAGATGGTCATGAAGCTATCTATAGAACAGACAAGAGTAATTCCAGTCAAATAATGAAGTATCTCTTTTCTACTATCCTATTAGATACTAAGCATGTTAACTCTAAGGTTCTTGGCAATGCCCAATACTATGCTGCCAATACATGAAGTTATATTTCAGGTGGATCGAATTTTTTTGAGGAAGTAAAAAACAAATATAAAACTTCTTTTCAGATTGAGTAAGTAAAAGTCAAGCAACATGAAAACTCTTCATCTATTGCAATAGGTTGATAGCTATTATTAAGGAGCTATCTAATAATTGCTTCGTATGCTTGTGTTCATTTAAACTCAACACAAAACCTTCCACCACAAGTTATTTCCCACTCCTCTTTAAATTTTTTTAGGTGCGCTTTTTTTTCACATTCCAAAAGCAGCTCTTCTATATTTTTGTTGTAGCTTTGAGTAGTGATTCTCCCTTGATGATGCATAAATCTCAAGTAAATCAAATAAGTGTTAACTACGTCTGTTTCACAATAATCTCGAATTTCCTGTATTCTACCACTATCATACAAATCCACAACTTGCGACCCATCAACTCCAATTTTACCAGGAAGATTAAACGCTGCACAAACTTCATTCATTTTTACTCTAGCAAAGGCTCCAAAATCAGAGAGAGATTCAAGCAAATCACAATGCCAATTACTACTATATCTTTGATTGTAGCTATTCCACTTATCGCCAGCTTTATGAAAATATTCCGCTTGAATGTCATGGACCATAGCACGATATTTTAGCACCGGTATGTCAAAAGTGCGTCCATTAAAAGAAATTAGCCTTGGCTTTTTCTCCGATACGTAGTTAAAAAATCCTTTTACCAGTTCCTTTTCACTGGAATCTAGCGTGCCTTCAGATCTAATTTCCTGAAGGGTGAATACCTCATAACTACTTTGATAAATTACACTACAAAGTAAAAAACTGATAACTATAACTTGGTGGAAGGGCTGACGCAGAAAAGGGTTTTGTCCGTTTGTTATTTCAAGATGATATTTTGTTAATGCGTTTCTCCTCTCTTTTACGCTAGTATCATCACTAATATTGAGCAAATTCCTGCAGGAGTTTACATCTGGTATAGTCTCAATATCAAATACCAACAAAGAATTAAACATCGTCTATATACTCCTCTGGGCAATCAGTCCAAGGTCGCACTTTCACAAACAAAAACAGATGAACTTTACGCTCAAACAACTTTTCTAATTCAATACGCGCTTCGATGCCAATTTTTTTAATATTACTTCCACCCTTCCCTAGCACTATTTTTTTATGACTATCTTTCAGCACGAATATTACCTGTTTTATGACCAAACTTTCATCTTTTTTCTCTTCAAATTGTTCAGTTATGACAGCTGTAGAATATGGCAATTCCTCACGCAAATTCAAGAACAATTTTTCTCTTGTGATTTCCGCTGACAAAAAATTCGTCGAGGAATCGGTTACCTGATCTTCCCCATAAAACCAAGGACTTACCGGTGCAACTTCAGATAAGTAATCCATCAGATCAGAAAGTCCATCACTCTTTAATGCTGATATTGTAAAAATTTTTTTTAATTTATAAAGCAAATCCAGATGTTTATACGTCATCTTTAGCTCAGGTTTTTTTACCAGATCAATTTTATTGATGACAAAAATGCACTTCGTTTTCGTGTGCTGCAGCCGTGTGAATATGGTTTTGATTCTTTCTATGTTTTTTAAATAACTACTCGCATCAACAAGCAACAAAATGACGTCATCGCCCTTGATTGCCGACCACGCAGATTTGACCAGAGCTTTCTCAAGTTTTGTTTCTGCCGAAAATATCCCTGGAGAGTCAGTAAATATAATTTGTGTCTCATTATATATTGCAATACCCCTTGTCTGCGTTCTCGTTGTTTGCACTTTGGGAGTAACGATTGCAATTTTCTTACCAGTGATGCTGTTAATTAGTGTGGACTTCCCTGCATTTGGTAAACCTGCTATGGTGACAAATAAGCATTTTTGTTCTTTCACAAAGGGGATTGTAAAGAAAACTGTATTCTAGTGTCAAGCATGACAATAAGGAAAATTCTAAAATAACAAACTTCAAGAAGATCTTATATAAAATCTGACATTTATGGAAATAATACCTTTTTCATGCATCTTATGAATTTCATAATCAACGTAGAGTGATATGGCAGATAATTTATATCTTTATAAGGGGTCAGTAAAAACCACAGAAATGACATTAAATCTGAATGAAGCTAAAATTATAGTTTATGAAGATGGTGGAGGTAACAAATATACCTTAGATGCTTCAGGTATTTCTACTCTAACTAATATTGATGATATCAAGTTAAGCGATCTGCTAGAAGGAAAGGTAAAATTTATATACCAAAAAAAAAGATAGTAGCGCAATCCAAATAAAAGGCCTTGGTAATATTATAAGTACATTACTTACTACACAAAAAGCTGTAGATGGTGAATCAATCCTTGCAGAAGAAGTATCAAAAAAGCCTGTTGTAGATACTATACTTAAAGCAACAGATCTCGTTAATTTGAATAAAAACATTGTTGAAACTGAACTAGAAGACAAGTTTGTTAAAAAAGACGCTTCCAATCTGACAGATGCAGTAAACCAAAAAGCTTTTGCAGAGAAAATACTTCCTGCAAAAGACGGCCAAAAATCAATCTTAGTGGAAAAACTTGGTGGACTCCTTGGTGAACCTGGTGCAGTGTACGGCGACAGTAATCTCAAAATAACAGCTAAGGATTTCTTAGCCGAAAAAGCTTCACTTGTCAAAACTGATGGTTCAAACATTGCAGCTCAAACAGACAAAGGAAAAGCTTTAGTAGAAGCAATACTTAATGCAAAAGAACCCATTAGCAATAAAGAGGTAAAGATAGTTGAAACTGAATTAGCTAAGACGTTTGTTAAAATCGCTGATCTTGAAACACCAGCTGTAGCAGGAAAAGTACTTGATGCAAAAGACGGCCAAAAATCAATCCTAGTGGAAAAATTTGGTAAATTTCTTGATACCACTAGTACAGAGTATAGCGATCAAACAGCAAAGGTTTTCCTAGGTGAAAAAGGAACGAAACCAACAGCTGAAGAAGTAGTTACTAAACTACTTGCTAATAACAAAAAAGATTTAACTGATGAAGTTGCACAGAATCCAGGTTTGCGCGCTGCTGTAACAAGTAACTCAGGGTTACGAGGCACGGTGATAGATAATTTGAAAGGTAACACAGATTTTAAAACTGATATTACAATCCAGGTTGATGCTAAAGACCCAGCACTTCAAGGCTTTGTGAGAGAAATAATATTATAACCGTCTTTTGAGATTCCAACAAGTGATGATGTTCCACTTTCTTGGGATTGGATTTAAGATACTTGGATAACATTCCACCATGTTATTCCTGTACTTTTCTTGTTATTTCAGCGTGCGAAGCTGGAATCTAGTCGATTTTGCCCTCGTGTTTGATATAGATTCCAGGATAATAGAAGCAAACCTTCGTTAGTTATAAATTCCAGTGTCATGCACTGGGATTTACCCTCTTGGCAGGGCCAAATCGCAATGCTTATACAGTCCAGCTACCTTCATGGCACTAACCTTTGCCATTCCAATGCCACTAAGATTTATGTATTCTTTCCTGGTCATGTGCTGGAATGACACCTTATTTTCCTACCATTCCAGTGCGTGGTACTGAGATTTTAATTTTATATTATGATTTCCTCATAATATAAATTAGCCCAATATGGATTTCTTTTCACAATCAAACCAATTTTCCATTCTCTTTTCTAGCTTTTAGTAGTTTTTCTCTATTAAAAGCCAATTTTACGTCTTGAAATTTCTTAAAGCAAACTAACTTTTGCACATTATGTTTCAATATAAAGCTAAGAATGACCTTGTTCTTATGTTCCCAAACCTGTTTAACTAAATTTGACATGACACCTATATATAGAGCTCTATTGTGTTTACTTGCAAGCATACAAATATAATAACTTTTCATATATAGTAAATAAATTTAATATTTTCTACCATCCCATGGTTTTCCAGTATGAGAAGCCAATGCTACACACTGAGGTATCGGCAGCCTTTATTTCACACCGTAAGAATCGCGGTATCTCTCAGCTGCTAACAAGCAGCGTAATGACGGTAGCTACAAATATTAAGAAATTTACTAAATAAAAAAAAGCAAAAGATGCTCCATGGTAGATAGTGTTTACTCTCTAATCCGCAAATTGGCATATTATACTGCCTTAAACGCTTTACAAGCGAGTTTTAGCTTATATAGGTAAAAACCTAGAAATGTTATGAAGACATAAGGTACATATAGTGCAAAAAATAAAACACAAGACGCCAACTATGTAATACTTTGTCATTTTAATCTGCACAGATTGAAGATAACTGAATACCTTCAGCATCATGATTAATAAGAGAATTAGCGAGGTTTATCAAGTGGTTTTATTTAATCTACAGCATAGTATCTACTTAAATTTTGATATTGTTTGAAAAGCTTTTTTTACCTCTTTTTTAATAAAAGCACTACAATCTGTCTTTCAGTATTCTTGTTTTACAATCAACTTCTTTTTCACCACTCTTTGACTTTATGTTAGGAGAATAGGCAGGATTTTTAAAGTTACATATTGGCTTTCCCTCAATTATTTTTTCAGAGCTTCTTACCTTGTCTACTCCCCATTTTCCTGCATCTAGTGTTTTATCTTTTACCTAATTGAGTGTATCATAACCTACATTCAATGCTCTTGCTACTCCTTGTAATAAGCTTGCCATTTGATATAGAATCAAACAATTACAAGACCGATAGCGACTGCACCACCAATTGGTTCTCTGAGGAGAAAGCCAACTGCAATAACACTAATTCTTATTGCAATAATGCCAGCTTCGACCAAAGATTTCTCTAAACGGTCTGGTTGTATACTTTCTTTTTTACTTTTCCTCTGTTGGCGTTGTTTTTCATGGCAGATAGTTTAGTATTTTACTTTTTAGGTCGAGTTGTTCACCTTTTTCTTCAGTTTTTTTGACCATTTTGAGCCTCACTCACTACTGGTATAATGACTATGATAAAAGTAGAGTACTAATTATCGATTAATACCAGTTTTTGTTTTAATGTAATATCTATAGGCTGAGCTAAAACAATTGTTGCGCAAGAAGCTTATTGAAAAAAAGTAATAAAAAAGTAGAATAGATTAAATCGCAGTTGTATATTAAAAGAAACTATGAGCAATAGAAAGGATTTGCTAAGTGTTCTAGATTTCACGGTCAACGATGTGGGGAATATAATTGAATTGGCTGGACAATACCTGGAAAATAAGGCTGCAAATGGTCGTATCTTAAAAAATAAAACAGTAATAAATTTATTCTTTGAGGATTCAACACGTACGCTTACATCTTTTGAAATGGCAGCCAAAAGCCTTGGAGCAAACGTTGTAACTTTGCCAGTAAAATCTTCTTCTATTAATAAAGGGGAGGATTTGACGGATATGATAAAAACGTTAAATGCAATGAATCCTGACTATATAGTAGTTAGGCAAAAAAGCAGCGGCATTGTGAACATGCTGGCTAAGCATGTTAGCTGTTTGCTAATTAATGCAGGTGATGGAAGCAGTGAACACCCAACTCAGGCTCTTGCAGATTATTTTGTAATCAGTAGTCATAAAAAGCAAATAAAAAATCTCAAAATTGTTATATGTGGAGATATTTTGCACAGTAGAGTTGCAAGATCAAATATAAGATTGCTAAAAATGTTTGGAGCAAAAATATGCTTGGTTGCACCGCCAACTTTAATTTGCAAACATTTTCCTGAGGTAGATTCAATCTATTATTCATTAATTGAGGGTATAAAAGATGCCGATGTAATTATGCTTCTGAGATTACAGAAAGAGCGCATGAATAGTGGTTGTTTTATTCCTTCGAATAGGGAATATTTCTATTTGTATGGGCTTGATTCACAAAAGTTGTTATGTGCAAAACCAAATGCAATTGTTATGCACCCAGGGCCAATAAATAGAGGGATTGAAATTAGCAGTGATATAATAGATCATATTATTTTACAACAGGTGGAATTTGGATTGGCAATACGCAAAGCAGTGCTGCACTATTATAGGCCTTGCTAGTATCAAAAAAAGTGTGTGGTTTTATAATAATTATATCTAATCTAACATAGTAAACTTCATATACATTAAAGAGCTACTGCATTCAAGCAGCAACTCTTTATGTGTTTGTTAGATTAAGCTGTGATCATGGTAAATATGATCGCTCGCACAATCAAACATTTTCACTAAACCATTCTCTAGGTAAAGATCATATTCATTATGTTGACCTGAAAACGTAGTACTATCTTGTGTTTCCAAGCCAAAATCACTTATATCTGATAGCAACTCATAGTTTAAGTTGTCTATTTTAGTGATACTACTTATTACCTTGCCCTCCTTATTAGATATAGCTAAATCATAATGATTTCCATCCTTCATTATCTTGATAGATACTTTATCTTCAGGTAACACTACAAGCTTTTTCTCGTTACTATTATGAATTACGAACTTACCATCTTTAAAGTAGTATTTGTCTTCTGACAAAGCACCAACCTTATATCCTGATTCAGCCAATTTGTTCCAAAACTTTAACACAGATTGCTTTTTCGCTCCAGCAACTCTATCATACAAGGCTTTCATGTCATAATAATCTATGGTTACATTTGCCTTATGCTTTCCCTCCAAATCTTGCTCATAACTTTTTTCTATTTTGAGGATTGTGTCTTTTAGAACAATGTTTTCTTGCCCTTTATTTTGTTCATGTATTACTGGTTTTTTAGGTACTTCTAAGCCACGAAATGAACCAGTAGGCTGGACTTCAGTTCTATCTTCACTTACTTGTCCTTTTGAACTATAAGACTGCGCTTCATCTTTTTCGTTACCTACTGCTTGTTGCTCATGTTGAGCATGGCCAGATTCAATAGTGATATTTTCCGCGCTTGAGTAGGTTTTTACCCAATTAGAAAACCCTTCTCCTTTTTGAATTTTGTCTTCTTCGCTTTGGTAAATCTTTTGCATCATTTCCTTGAAGTAAAAACGACCATTCAGAGTTTTCCTATCTTCTGTTGCTGCATAGAGCAGGTTATCAACAAAATTTGGATAAGTCTCTTCAATATATGCAATAATTGCTGCTCCCGTCTGATAAGGATCAATAGCTCCTTTGATTATCTCCTCTAAGGTATATTCCTTATATTCTTCACTAACAAGTTTTGCAAAATCAGCTGGTTTTTCTCCTTCTGTTAAGTGTGTTACGTATTCTGCTAACCCTTCCATTAAAACTTTGCCAAGATCCAGCTTAGAAGTTAAATAGAACGTTAACGCATGGACAAGCTCGTGCTTGATAACGTAGTTATAATCCTTGCAATTCCCTTCTTTATCACCATTAAAATCACTTCTAGCGTTTTCAGCATGAGAATACATATTACTGATATAGTTATTGTCAGAGGATTGTGCTACACCACCACCTGGTATATGAGCATCATGATCGCCACTTAAATACTTTTGGTAACTTTCCTGATTTTCAAACAAGAACAGTCTAAAGTTAGCAATGTTTCCATATACTAGAAGTGGATTATTATCTTTTTTTATTCCAAAGACTTCATTGAAAGTCTTCACAGTGTCTTCTAATGATTTTAGGAGACCTTCATTATTAATAACACCATCACCATTTTGATCAGTAAGATCTTCAAAGTTTTTGTTCTGAAATAGGTCAATGTTTAGGCTAAACTCATTATCAGCATTATTATCAGTAACGTTTAGATTTATCCTACCCTGGAATGTTAAACCTGTTTTTTGCTCATGATATTCAATAGATCTTTTTTCTTCCTGTACTTTTTTCAGACTTTCGAATTCACTCTCTGTTGGAGGTATTATACCATACTTATTATATATCTCCTTAATTCGATTGATACTCATACTAGTATGCATAAGCTCTTCAGAGATTTTTTCGTATAACACATGATATTCCACGTCTGTATATCCTTTATTCGCTGGATCACTGAGCCACTCTTTGAGACTCCCTTGAGGAACCTTTTCTAACAACTCCTTGATTTCTTTTCTATTGATATGACCAAGACTTTCTCTTATTTGTGCCTCAGTTTCACCTCTCTCAAGCTTTTCAAGAGCATCTGATACAATAAGCTTTTTATATATAAATCCATAATACGCATCTGAATCCGTAATATAATCTTGATAACTTTGATGGTTAACTAAATCTGCCTTTATATATGAAGCTTTGATATTAATCTGATCAGCAATATATCCGTGATCATGATTTCTTACTGAATCTGTTTCATAATCCACGTAACACTTTGTGTTGTCTTTTGGCACAAGAGTAAGTAACTCGTTTACCGTGAACAAAGGAATATCATTTTTCTCACAGAAGTCATTTATTTCCTTAATAGTAAAAGGTTTTTCTATCATCTTCTCAGAGATATCATAGTGTAGCAAATTAAACTGCTCGACCGAAAAATCCCCTTGGACTAGTTTTTCACAAATGAGTTTGTAGAAAGCATGGTCATTTGTGATTTTTATATTTTCAACAGATTGATCTTCGGTTTCTCTGACCCTACCTGTTGCTTGTAATTCGTCTCTTATAACTCTAGTTCCGCTATTTTGTATATAATTGGACATTTTACCCTCCATTTCATGTTTAATTTTTAAATGTATGTTTCAATCTTAACGTGATCTCTCTAAAAAAAGAGTAAATTTCCATACTGGTATAATTTGCATCTTAACAAAAAGATATAAGTAGTTAATTTGATATGTAAAATATGGAGCATAACTAAAGCTTACGATTTAGCTACAGCTAAGTTCTGGCATTGTATTGGATAAAGTGACAAGGACAAAAATTTAAAAGCAAATTGACTTTTGTTCCGCTGAAGCACTATACTAAAACCATGATGGGTAATTAGCTCAGTTGGTAGAGCACTTGCTTGACGTGCAAGCGGTCGCTGGTTCGAACCCAGTGTTACCCACGTTTTTGTTTATGAGAAGATTTCATATGACAGCAGTGCACAACGGTAAACATTCAGCAGCAGAGTCTAAGCGCTTAATCTATTCCATAATAATAGTTGCAATAACAATGTTTACGGAAATAGCAGGCGGAATAATCTCACATTCACTAGCTCTGTTATCAGATGCAGGGCATATGCTTACTGACCTCTTTGCCTTGGCTTTAAGCTGGATAGCGCATAAATTTTCAGCCAAGAAATCTGATTTGCAAAGGTCATATGGATATCACAGACTGCAGATAATTGCAGCGTTTGTTAATGGTTTAACTTTATTCCTCATTGCAGTGATCATTATAATTGAGTCGGTAAAGAGATTTATTTTTCCAATCAATATTGAGTGGAAAATTATGTTAATAATAGCCACACTTGGACTGGTTGCTAATATCATAGTCTTTTTCATATTACATGATAAATGCGAAAGTAATATAAACATAAGGAGTGCTGTACTGCACGTTATAGGAGATATTTTAGGTTCTGTGGCTGCTATACTTGCATCCATAATTATCATGCTTACCGGATGGCAAATAGTGGATCCAATTTTATCGATATTTGTCAGTGTGATAATCCTAAATAGCGGCTATAAAATTCTAAAGAATTCTTGTCATATACTTCTTGAAGGTGCACCTGAAGGTATATCTGCTGAGGAGATAAAAAGTAAGATCATATCTGAACTACCTGAAGTAATAGATGTACACCATATACATGCGTGGTCACTTTCTGATAATTATTTTATAATTACTATGCATGCCAAGGTAAAAGAAAATACACAACGCACTGATATTTTGTATGAAATAAAAAAAATACTGCTAGATAGGTTTGAAATAGCGCACTCCACAGTTGAGATTGAACATGATGAGTGTGCAGATAACAAGATACTTAAACATTGACATTGTAGGCTATCAGCAATAGCTGCACAAACATTGTGATTTGATAAACCAAGATTCAAGTAGCTTATAGAAATACAAAAAAATTACTTGACATACTTTACCAGCTCTCTTATCATGGCAGTGCAATTGTTTTATATAACTTCCCAACCTGTGCAGGTTAAAATAACAAGAGGGTCTTGTATTTTGCGTGTGCACTGTATGTCTTTATAAATCTAAGTTCTTACCTATATAAGCTGAAACATACTTATAAAGCGTTAAGACATCAACCAACGTCAAATTCTTAAAATTAAAGAGTTAGTAACTAGCTACTTCGGGTTTTTTATCTTTTTTTGCTTAGTAAATTTTCTAAATATTTGTAGCTGAAGCAATTTAGGAGCAAACGAAAATTATGGTTGATCAGTTTATTGCATCTGCAGAAACAAAGTGGTTGCGATCAAGTGGTTTGGTTTTATTGTTGCCTCATGGCTATGAAGGTCAGAGGCCTGAGCATAGCTCTGCGCGTATAGAGAGGTTTTTACAACTCTGCGCGGAAGATAATATGCAAGTAGTTAATTGCTCTACTCCAGCGAATTACTTTCATGTTTTACGCAGGCAAATTCATCGAGACTTCCGTAAACCTTTGATAGTGTTTACACCTAAATCGCTATTGCGTCATAAAAGAGCAGTTTCTAATCTATCTGACTTTAAAAGGGGATTCCTTACGGTAATTCCAGAATATAGGAAGAATTTAGTTTTAGACGATAAAATGCGTAAAGTTATAATATGTGGTGGTAAAGTTTATTACGACATAATTGAGTCATGTGAAGTACAAAAAATAAACGATATAGCAGTGGTACGATTGGAGCAATTCTATCCATTTCCTGCTGATAAGCTAAGTATTGAACTTGAAAAATATGAAAACGCTGAAATTATATGGTGTCAAGAAGAACCAAAAAATATGGGAGGATGGTTTTTTGTCAACCCATTAATAGAGGAGGTATTACTTGGTCTCAATATTCAAGCAAAAAGGCTTAAGTGCATCACAAGACCTGCTGCTGCATCTCCTGCATGTGGTTACGCTAGTGTCCACGCTCAGCAACAAGAGGAAATTTTAAAGCAAGTTATTAAGTAGCCTCACAAGTACTTAGTGGAGAGCTAGCTCAATTTTACCTCCGCTAGTGGAATAGCCTTATTGCATCATCACCTATGAAAGGCTAACTATAGTTAGAATTATAAGCAACTTATTGAAAATCTTATTTTTTTTTGCAATCAATCTGATCAAACTTAAGAATAGTAATTTATTATTTATATTAATAAATTTAATTCTATTTTAAATAGTTAAAGTGTTGAAATTCTTGAATTTTAACCAGATTAGTGAATGATAGTGAAATTTCTTTTACTCAAATTTAGGTATTTACTGACCATTCTTATTATAAATTAAGAGAATGACAAGTTACTAATACACCTTTCTTGTCTTTAATTACCATAGCTGGCATACAACAGAGCCAAACGGAAGCTGAAGGAATCAGGTTGAGTAAGGAAAATTCAAGAAAGCTATAATTTAAAGAGAAAATTTGGTAGAGGTGAGTAATGGTAAAAAACTTTTTATTGACTTAATTTTATTTTATTCTATAAACTTAATTTATTTTTTATTAGTTCTCATCTAGGTATATACCTTTATGTAAACAAAGGTTAGCAAAATGATGGCTAATCTTGTTAAACTAACAAGCAAGCGTGAGAAGAGTTCATTTTAGTGTTGTTTGGGATACTTTTATCCATATTAAGTAAAGTTGATGTCCTTTTTAATAGTCGCAAACTGGAAGATGAATGGAACACGTTCTTCATTCGTCAATTTTATAGGTAAACTCAATGACAAGAGCAGTGAAATTACTTCTAAGCTCGTGATTTGCCCACCTTTTACATCACTTCCAGGTAATATAGAGCTAAATAATAATATTAGTATAGGAGCACAGAATTGCCATTATAAAAAATCTGGTTCTTATACAGGTGAAATTAGCGCAGAGATGCTAAAAGAGTTAGGATGTACTTACGTAATACTTGGGCATTCCGAAAGAACTCACGAAACAAATGATGAAATAAAGCTTAAATCAGAAACAGCTATAGAATCGGGCTTACACCCAATTATTTGTGTAGGTGAAAATTTAGAAGACCATGAGAGTAGTAAGACAAAGGAAGTAATAGAGTATCAATGCAAAAGCCGCTTGCCAATACATGGTGAATATACCGTAGCATATGAACCAATATGGGCAATAGGTACAGGACATGTACCAAGTAATAATGCAATTGCTGAGGTAATAGAAGTGATACAATCCTATACTAGTAAAAAACACGTTATATATGGCGGCTCAGTCAGTTTAGAAAATATAGAAAATTTATCGAATGTCTTAAGTTTATCAGGAGTTTTAATTGGCAGTGCAAGCTTAGATTTTGATCACTTTCATAAAATTGTACAGCAAGTTGAAAAAGCCTATTGATTCTGAAATCGTAATTAAAGAACCATGTGATAGATATATACACTAACAGACCTAAGAAATACAAAATAGCAGCATTAATAGTTGCAGCAGGAGTAGGAAGCCGATGCAGCAATGTAATTCCTAAGCAGTATATGACACTAGCAGATAAACCTGTTTTATCGCATGCAGTCGAAAGACTTTTAACCAACCAATATATAGATTACGTAAGGGTTATAATTAACAAAGATCATGAAGATCTTTATAGAAAAACGATAGATTCTCTACATAACTATTATTTAAGCGAAGCAGTACACTCTTTCCAGTATGTGACACTGAAATCTAGAAAAAAAGAAGAATGGATTCCAGTGTCAAGCACTGGAATGAAAGGAAGAGTAGATACTAAGTTACTAAGTCCAGTATATGGAGGAGAAAGTAGGCAAAACTCAGTTAAGCTGGGACTCGAAAGCTTGCAAAAAATTAACCCAGATTTTGTAGTTATACACGACGCTTGTAGGCCTTTTGTGTCAAATACTTTGATAGATAACTTAGCTCGGTCCATGATTAATAACCAACATACAGGGGTAGTGCCAGCAATAGAAGTAGAAGATACTATATCATTAGTAAATGATGATCTCATTGAATCCACAATTCCAAGAGAAAGACTGAGAGCTATACAGACCCCTCAAATTTTCAATTTTAAAGAATTATTATCATACCATCGGTCAAATAAAGAATTTACTGATGATTCATCACTAATGGTAGAACACAAAAAACGTGTTGTAGTTACTAAAGGTGAGAAAATCAATTTTAAGTTAACCACAAAAGAGGATATTAATATGGCAAATCTTCTTCTTGATGAACCAAAATATCGCGTTGGAACTGGCTATGACATACATAAGTTCATTAAAACTCAAGGTAAGGCTAAAAGTTTTATAAAGATTTGCGGCGTAGAAATCGAGTATGACATGAAAATAGAAGCACATTCCGACGGTGATGTTGCAATACATGCAGTTGTTGATGCAATACTGGGAGCACTGGGATGTGGCGACATAGGAGCACATTTTCCTCCGAGTTTCCCTGAGTGGAAAGACCGCAATTCATCTCACTTTCTCGATTTTGCTGCTAAAAAAGCAAAAGAAAAAGGATACAGCGTATCTAATTTAGATATTACTATAGTTTGCGAGGAGCCTAAAATATCGCCTTACAAAGTAGCAATGAAGAAGTTCATATCAAAAACATTAGAGATTGATAGTGAATTTGTCAATGTTAAAGCAACCACTGCAGAAAAATTAGGTTCTATTGGGAGAAATGAAGGAATAGTAGCACATGCTTCTGTATTATTATATAAAATAGCTCCACTGCATAATTAATTTTTATAAATACAATAAATATTGTCTGAACCAAAATATCTTACGTTCGTTCTTTAACATACTTCTTGGAATACGCATCCAATTTCTTCGTTTTCCTTTTTATCTAGTAAGAACCCACCAACTTGCGCATTTCATAGGGTCTTATACATTCCATTTTTATTAAGAAGTTCTTAGTGTGTGCCATCTTCTATAACTTTCCCCGATCAAGAACTAGAATACAATCCATATGCAGAAGTGTAGACAAAACGATGCGCAATGACAACAGTTGTAGCATTGCTTATTTCAAGTATTTCGCTTAGTGATTGTTGTATTAACTGTTCTATTGGAGCATCAAGTGTAGAAGTTGCCTCATTTTAAATTAGTATAGGAGCACTTTTTAAAATAGCCCTTACAATTGCGATGCGTTTTCTCTGTCCACTACTTACTTTAACGCCTCTCTCACCTACACAATGGAATGATATCCATTGGTCATTTGTATAATATTATTATGAACCCTCGCCTTTTTACATGCTTCAACAATTTCGTCGAAGCTTGCATCATATTTAGCAAGTTGTAAATTTTCCAGAACAGTCCTATCAAATATACTAACATCCTGTGGAATCACCGATAAGTTCGCCCACAAAGACTCTTGTGTAATACCTACAATACCATGACCATCGATAAGAATTCATCTACTTTGCACATCAAAGTACCTGAGCAAACACTTGATAAGTGTTGTTTTATCTGTCTCAGACATTCCTATCTTCTGACCTGCATAAATATGTAAGTTAAAATCGTGGATTATAACCCTATTTTGATCATACGCGAAGCATACATTTTCGAACCTAATTTCTCTCCGTACATCTATAAGCAACTTGGCACCTTCTTTATACTTAACGCCATAACTATGATTGACAAATGAAAACGATGCCTTCATTAATGCAATTTCTGAGTTTATGTTAAACAGCAGATTTGTTAAAACACCATCTACTTCTCCATGCATATCAAGTGTAACCACCGAAATAAAGGCAAAACTACCTGTAGCGATGTGTCCATTCTGATATAAATAGGCAAGTAAACAAATTTACACAGCATATACAATAGTTACCATGATTGTATTGCACTACCTATCTAGTAAGCATCAAACTTATGGACTCTTTTATCTGAATTTTCCAGTGTAACTGAGCTTAAACTCTGTCCACATATTGCCAATAACTTTTATGCCAATACATTTGCTATAGAATCATTTATAATTCCTAAAGTTGCTTACCCTGCAGTAACACATTGTTCTTGAAGTTTCATTTATTTTTTTAGCAAAAAAGTTATGACAGGTACATAAATCATCATAAGTATAAGTATCATGTTAGCTGATGCTAAATTAATACTCAACAGAAAAATATACTCATAGCAATAGTTGCTATATTAACCAAAGTCTGAAAGCAGTGAGTTACTAACATAGTTACACTATTTTTACAATCCTTAATCTTACTTAAAACTTCACCTGATAAATGAGAATTAAACCAGTGCAAAGAATGCCCAAGTGTTCTTGTGTACATCTAGTTATAGTCTCAGCCAGAATTATAGGTTTATACTTTATATCTAATAATCGACTGATAAAAAACATCCTATAATGTATGATTGTGTAAAAAATAAACAGTATTAATAATGTTGTTATATCATTGTATGATTGGATTGCATCAATGATTTCTTTTATATTATAAGCTTTAATTATTTAAACACAGATGCAGGGTTGCTATTGCACATAACAAGCAAAGATATGCTCTGCATTTCTAAAAAATAGGCTTGAGGTAAGTTGAAAGTTTAGTAACTTCAATCATATTAAAGCCTTCGGATGATCGTAATAAAATATACAGTGAAAATCAGTTCCAACATTCAATTTCCTCATCTTCCTTTCTATCTGGTAAAAATCCACCAACTCGTGTACTCCATAGAGTCTTATACATTCCACTTTTATCAAGCAACTCTTAATGCGTGCCATCTTCTACAATTTTATCTCGATCGAACACTAAAATAAGATCCATATGCAAAAGTGTAGACAGGCAATGGGCTATTACTACAGTAGTTTTACCTTGCATTAACTCCCACAGAGACTTTTGAATATTACTCTCAGTCACAGAATCAAGTTGTGAAGTTGCCTCATCCAAGATTAAAATAGGAGCATTTTTTAAAATAGCCCTTGCAATTGTAATACGCTGCCTCTGTCCTCCAGAAAGTTTCATACCTCTCTCTCCAATAAGTGACTCATAACCTTGGGGCAATTTTGAAATAAACTCATGAGCATGTGCACGTTTAGTAGCTTCTACAACTTCATCATCACTAGCATCTGCTTTACTATAACGAATATTTTCCATCAGAACTCTATGAAAAAGCGATGGGTCTTGTGGAATCACTCCGACATTTTTATGCAAAGAATCTTGGGTTACATTGCGAACGTCTTGTCTGTCAATTAAAATCTTTCCAGATTTTACATCATAAAGCTGGAGAATCAGGTTTACAAGTGTTGACTTACCGCCCACCCGAAAACCAACAAGTCCTACTTTTTAACCAGACTCAATTATTACGGATTTGTTTTCAAATATTGGTTTTTCATCTTTATAATGAAAATGAACTTTATCAAAAGTAATTTCACCTTTTTTAATGACAAGATCTGCTACATTTGGCTGATTTTGGATTTCAGGAGTCACAGTAATTATTCTCAAAGCCTGAGTAATCTCTCCCCATAATTTAGAAAATTGCGAGAAGTCTTTTGCTATCATCCAAAGAAAACTAGCTATTGCTATATTAACAGTCATAACAAAAGCAAAATCCCCAGTAGTAATTGATCCTTGCTCTCTTCCTTTAATTAAGAAATATAAATTGAGTATTTGCATGACCATAAATGAGAAGCCATAGAAAGTGAAAATCCACACATATAACCACTGAAGCCTCTGTTCTGCTTTAACAGCTTCACTATGAGTAGATTGCAAAAATAATCTTTCCTGGTATTTGCTCGCAAACAATCTTACAGACATGATATTTGAGAATACATCTATCATTTTGCCAGTAATGCTCGAACCAAGTTCTGACCATGCGTCTGCGAGACGTGTTATCCTTCTTGCAAGAAATAAGGAAGATAAAACAAACAATGCAGACCAAGCCAACATCAACAAGGCGAAGTTAATATTTACTTGCCATAAAAAAATAAATTCCAATACTTAGTGCTAACGCACGACCCATGACCCTGTCAGTCATAATTTGTGCAATATCCGGAATATAATTTGTCAAATCGTTAACCTTGTTGGCGAATTGCCGGAAAAGTTATTTTGGTAATAGCCATTATCTCAATCTAATAAGATAGCAATACTCGATTCAACAATGTTTTTACGGAGACTAGGAACCATCTTAATTTCAAAAAAATAATTATACAATCTATTAATACACTCAAGTAAAAGTAACATTAGTACATAAGATATGGCAGGAGTTGCTATGTCACGGAAAAGATCATCTGCAGCTGATGTTGAAACACGGTCTATAATAATTTTTATTAAGTATGGGCTAAAGGAAATATCGACACCCAGACTAATGCTGTCAGCAACGCTATTGTAACATGAAAAGAGAATGGACGTAGTACTTTTAGGATGAAAGATACAACCTGCTTTGTTGTGATGTCGTCTATATTTTTTGAACTACGCACGAAGTAAACTAATGCCAACCAATTTGAAAAATTTATGCTGCTTTATATGATAATACTTTATAAACCAAAAATAAAAAGAGAAAATAGCCGTGCTTAATGTACAAGGTAATACTCTACTCTGTAGACAATGGATATTTTTGGCATTATGTGTTTTTGCTTGCTCTGGGTTACTGTCAATAATTGTTATTTTTCTACAATTGCCTTTATCTCCTTTCTCATTCCTTCCGTACAATACATTTTTGATGATGCGCCGGTAATACATGTGAACTTGTCAATTTTGGTGTGGATGTGCTCTATAATGTCTTTACTCTTTACCATAAATTTATAAAATACCAATAATTAGTTTAACTTTTTATGGGTTCTACCAACTTTCTCGATGCTGTTTATATTTATATCAGCATTTGTTCTAAACACTGGAGTTATTAAAAGTAACTATATTCCTGTATTATAAAACAAATTATTTTCGCTTGGACTTAGTTTATTTATTGCCAGCATATCAGCAAATGTAGTCCTTATCTACATGCCGAATAAATTGGACTAGTTATTATACTCGTGTCGTCATTTCTTTATGTTGTTTTAGCATATAATAATATGCTGACAGACACGTATCACTCGGATAAGAATTTATTTTACAAATATTTCTTTTTGAGAAGCAGGCATTTATTGCAATTAGCTTTTGTTCAAGCAATGTTTTTAGTCTACTTAATAATGCCAAGTTCTAGTGACGTTAGTTTAGCTTCAAATAACAAGACTACTATTTTACCACTATTTATAAATATAATTTTGGCTATAGGTGCACCATTCATATATTTTGCCTATTCAGTGGATAGTGTTGAATTGATATAATTTTCCATTTGGCATATGAGAATTGCTGGAGCAAGTTCTACCGTGTTTTTATAAAATTAGTGTGCTTTAATATCAGGACTTTTATTAATGATAAAGGTAACTATCTATTACATTCATTTCTATTATTTACCTATGGAGGTGTACTTGGAATACTGACTATTGAAGGAAATGTTACTATCCATGCCCATTATCATGGTTCTGTAGCCGGTATCACTATAGCTTTTATAAATTCTGTCTACTGGCTATTACCAAAATTAGGCTGTAAAAAGATAAAAAGTCCATAGTAAGATTACAGACCTATGCTATAGTGTAGAATATTCTTTACATATTACTGATTTGTGTAGCGTGGTGGATATGGTGCTTTGAGAAAATCTGTAGATTTGCCAAATTTTTATTAAAATTAGCATATACTTGTCTTGTCGTAGGTAGAGCTATATCAGTTGTTGGCGGAATGTTGTTCATAATAATTGTGCTTTCATCTTTGTTAAGAAAGACAAAGTGTGTAACTTAAACTTTCAAATGGCTAATGACACACAACTGTACGAATATCGTGCTACCAGGCGGGTCATTCAAGTAGCCCTCCTCTTGTCATCCCAGTGCATAACACTGTTATTTAGTAAATTTATTTACTATTTCTGCCATCCTATGGTTTTCCAGTGTGAGAAGCAAGCATCAAGTGCAGGGATATTGGCAACTACACGTCATACTACGATTCGCTTGCGGTATCTCACCATAGATTCTGCTAACGAGTAGCGGAATGAAGGTTGCCATCTAGCTATAAACATCAAAAATTTTACTAAATAGAAAAAAAGGTAAAAAACCTCCAGGTGGCGAGTTTTGACCCTATAATAATTTAAACTGGCACTGTAATAATTTGCTAACGCCTAGTTTAAGCGCAATTTAGCTGAATATAGAAAAATTTAAAAGACACGCAGCTGCAATAATCTGATGTAATCCATCAATCAATACTTGAGTTTTTTTACTAAATTTTGTTATTGAACCTGCAGGTCAAAAACAAGTCGTGAGTCAAAAATACCCTTGCTATCATGATAAGGAGGTTAGCAAAGTTTATCAAGAAGTAGTTTTTCGCATTGCTATTTTATAAGCTATTTGAACCTTGGTTTATCAAATCACAACATCTATATAATACAGTGATATAATTCAGGTCTAGCTACAAAACACAAAACTAATGAAAGAAGCTACGAATACCAGTGAAAAACATAGCAATTTCATTTTCATTTGCAGCTTTTATCACATCTTGATCTTTCAGCGAGCCACCAGGTTGAACTATGGCCGTGATTCCATGTTTTGCACTTTCCACTATGCTATCTGGAAATGGAAAAAATGCATCTGAAGCAAGCACAGCGCCCTTACACTTTTCATCCGCATTTTTTACTGCGATGTTCACACTATCTATTCTACTTGTTTGTCCTGCACCAATACCAATAGCACAACCGTCTTTTGCTATAACTATTGCATTGGATTTCACATGTTTACATATTTTCCAAGCAAAAATGAGATCTTCTTTTTCTTCTTCCGTTGCAGTGTGTTCCGTTACTTGACTCATTTCTTCTGCTTTTATTGCGTAGCTATTATTTTCCTGTACTAAAAACCCACCGATAATATTTTTAATTTGATATTTCGCATTTTGCTGAAGAGATCTATAAATAATCACTCTTAGATTTTTCTTTCTTTGCAAAGTTTTTAGTGCTTCATCGCTGACTGATGGTGCTACCACTACCTCCAAAAATATTTCGCTCAATTTTTCTGCTAGCTTTAAATCTATTTCCCGATTTAAAGCAACTATGCCGCCAAAACTGCTTATTTCATCACACGATAGAGCTTTTTCATATGCTTCCAAAGCACTATTACCAACAGCAGCGCCACATGGGTTATTGTGCTTAATTATCACTGCCACAGGCTCTTTAAACTCAGAAACTATATTAAGCGCAGATTCTATATCTACTATATTATTATAACTCAACTCTTTTCCATATATTTTCTCCAGTGGATATTTAGTAAATTGATTACTATAAAATGCAGCTTTTTGATGAGGATTCTCACCATACCTTAATTCTTGTACTTTACTTCCATATAGAACAAAAAACTCTGGTAATTCACTACTTTTACTCTTGGATAAAAACCAGCTGTAAATATTAGAATCATAGTGTGCAGCAAGAGCAAACGCCTTAGTTGCCAGATATTTTCTATATTCTAATGTTGTCTTATTGTTATTTTCCATCATTTCAGCTTTCAGTGCTTCATAGTCCTGAACACTAGAAATGACCGAAGTAAAATGAAAAATTTTTGCTGCAGCTCTAATTAGCGCTACTCCGCCAATGTCTATTTGCTCCACGATTTGTTCTTCACTTGAGCCGCTACTGACTGTTTCCCAAAATGGATATAAATTAATTACAAGCAGATCTATAGGTTCAATTCCTAGATCCTGTATCTCCTTTTTGTGTTTTTCCCGATCAAAGAGTATTCCTGCATGAATTTTAGGATGCAAAGTTTTCACTCTACCACCCAATATCTCTGGGAATTGCGTATAATTGGAGACTTCTTGTGTTTTTATTCCTGCACCGGACAGCACTTTATATGTATTTCCTGTTGAGAGAATCTCTACTTGTTGCTGTATTAAAAACGATGCAAGATCTATTATATTTGTCTTATCATATACTGATATTAAAGCTCTCTTAATCTTCACTTTTATGTAGAAAGTTTTTTTAAGATTATACATAAAAAAAGTGATTTGGCTATAGCCACATTGCTCACAAATGAACAGAACTCTTACCTTTTTACATACAGGCCCTGTATTTTGACATTAAGCTTAATGTTTATTGTACTTACACAAGCAAAGTTTGATGGATATTTTCCATCATATTACCGTAAGCAATTACCTTTTCTTCACCTGTATCCATATTTTTAATCTTTAAAGTTTTACTGCCTAGTTCTTCATTACCAAAAATTAATGCAGCCTTAGCATTTGCTTGACTTGCTTTTTTCATTCGGTTTTTAAGCGCTCCGTTATACTCATAGATTACATATAAGCCATTCCTGCGCAATTCATTCGCAAGTGTCAAAGCATGCTCTTCAGCTTCTTTGCCAATAGGAACTAAGCAAAGAGGTCTATCTCCCTTCATGGAATAGTCAATTAATTCCATTATGCGCTCAATACCCCCTGCAAATCCTATTGCTGGAGTATATTTTCCACCTACTGAAGATACCAGATTGTCATATCTTCCACCTGCAAAGACCGCCCCTTGCGCACCAAAATCCTCTATAACAAATTCAAACACTGTGTGGCAATAATAATCCAGCCCTCGAACTAGTTTACTGTTTACGGTACAAGGTATATTGAGAGCTGTTAACCCATTTAGTACTTGCTCAAAGAAATCTAAGGATTCTCTTGTATAATAATCACTGATTTTGGGCGCATCAGAGATTATCAATTTATCTTTCTCATCCTTGGAATCTAATATTCTGAGTGGGTTTTTAGTCAATCTATTTTGGCTGTCCTCTGATAGGTCATTTTGAAACTTTTTAAAGTACGGTATCAAAACTTCTCTATACTTAGCAATTGTTTCACTATCACCCAAAGAGTTAATTTCTAGTCTTACATTCTTGTTGATATTAAATTTAGTTAATAAATGCTGAGCAAGCGATATCAATTCAATATCAGCTTTTGGGTTTTCTACACCAAAAACCTCAAAATTTATTTGGTGAAATTGTCTCTGCCGTCCTTTTTGTGGTCTTTCATAGCGAAACGCAGGTCCTGTTGAAAATAATTTTATCGGTATTTGCAGTTTTTTTTCAACCAATAGCCTAACAATCGCTGCGGTGAACTCAGGACGTAAAGTTATGCTCTTCCCTCCTTTATCATAAAAAGTATACATCTCTTTATTAATGATGTCGGAACCATCACCTAAAGTTTTCATGAAGACTTCTGTATATTCAAATATTGGAGTTTGGGCAGGTAAAAAGCCGTAAAGACTTGAGATCCTGTTTGCTATTTGCTGAATGTATTTAAACTTATACCATTCATCAAATAGAAGATCCTTTGTTCCTCTAACTGTTTGATTAGTCATAACGTGGTCTCTATACCTGAAACCTCTGGTATGTGGTAACACAGCATATTTTGCACTCCTTGTTTTAGGGTAATCGCAGCACTTGGGCATCCAGAGCAAGCTCCTTGCAGTTCAACATAAACTATTCCATCTTTATAGCCGCGGAATTTGATGTCACCGCCGTCTTGAGCAACTGCAGGTTTGATGTAATTTTCCATCAACTCCTTTATTCTATTTACAATTTCTATATCATTTTCATCAAAAAATTCCTCATCCGGTATGTTATTGTCACTCACTCCTTTTCTATCTAGTGCCTTCCCACCAGAGGTAAAGTGATCCATAACCGTAGTTAAAATTTCCACTTTTAATATGTCCCAACTAATCCCATCCGATTTCGTTACTGAAATAAAATCATGACCAAAAAATACTCTTACCACATGTTCTATTTGGAAAAGGTCTGCTGCTAATTTAGAATTTTTTATTTCACCTGGATTTGAAAAATCAGCAGTTTCCCTTTCGTTTAAAATCGCAAACCCGGGAAGAAATTTTAGCGTATTGGGGTTTGGTGTTTCTTCAATTTGAATAAACATGTTATTTACCATGATGATTATAATTATTACTATTTAATCACAAAATGAAAAAATATACATGTCATTCCTTTTTTCCCTTTTTTGGCACCCATGGTAGTTAAATTTATCCTACCTAAGGTAGTTGTGTTTTTCCCCAGAAGTCACACTAAAAATTACACTGGCAATAACACGTATATAGATGAGGCATTAAAAATGCCGGAGTTAAATCCTGAAGCAAGTTAAAATGAAATCAATAAAGCATACCAAAATTTAATTAAGTTAGTTCACCCAGACAAGGGAGGCTCAGAATATTTTGTGCAAAAGTTAAATGCAGCACGTGATAAGTTGCTAAAAAGATAATAACTGTCTATTACATTGTAACCATTAAAAATTTTTCTGTTTCCCATATAAATTCTACTGGTGCAGACTTAAGTTATGAATCCAAATAAGCACTCAAATTTGAGTGCTTATTTCTTGGAAAAAAAAACAGATATATACAGACATTAGTTTGTATTATCTCAGTGGAACCTAACAAGTTTGTCTATAGTTTTAGTAATGATTCTTGGAGTATCTGGAGAAACCTCTGAATTAAGCCTATTTAGTTGCTCTATAGCAAATTCACTATTCTCATTGGCTATAAAATTACACAAAATGTCTTCTATACTCTTAGTAATATTTTCATACTTTCTCAAAGGATGATTTTGTGGATATCTATTGATGGTTTTGATACTGGAATACTCGACAAAAGCTTGATCCTTAAAAGCAAGTTCTCTCAATTGTTCTTTGAGTTTTAATTCTTCCTCTTTTGCCAATAGGCAAGATTGTATCAGTGATTTTATGATAGAATTTATCGTTTGATGTATCTCATAATTTACTACAATATTAATAATATTCTCTTTTACCACACAATCATACATACTTTTTTCGCTCTTTAACAACTCTATCAATGTTTCGCTATTTTGTGAATTTAATTCTAAATTTTCTTCGCTCATAGGAGTCATGATGAAGGTGTTTTTATTCACTCTAATGTTGAACTGTGGAGAGCCACCAAAAAATGAAAGCACTATGCCCTTAGATTCAAGTGCATGATTACATGCAGAAAAGAGAGTGTGCGCTATAACACTGCTTGGCACCTTCATTCCGTGTTTACTCAAGTGATGCAATACATTTTCAACGTCATGATACGTGAAATCTGAATTTTTTAGTAAATCAACAATCTCTATGCTATCTTGTTGTTTATACCTTATCCTTACCTCCTCTGTAAAAAGAGTTTTGGCTGCTACATATTTATCAAGCACCGTGAAAATTTTGATGAAATTCTCTAAATCCTGTTTGTCAACTAATTCAATAGTAATTAAGTTCCTGCTAACAATTGAAATATTTTTTGTCATTTTTCCCACTAAAAAAACTCACTAAATAAATTGTATTTTTAATCCATTAAAATTTGCTTAAAGCAAGTATGCTAGTTCTTCATTCATGCATTGCACAACAGTAAAAGCAAGAAAAATTACATAAAATCGTCATGTGATGCTACATATTCTTCATATTCATCACTATTGCTTGTGTAAGTTGTTACATCAGTTTTATCATAATTGGTACTTAACATATCATCTAACTTCCCTTCCCTTTCAAGGTCCATCAATTTGTCACACCCAGCAATATGGTGTACATAATCGCCATTTTTATCAGCAATAAAAATTTGCGGAACTGTTCTAACATTATATTTTGACTTTATGTCACTAAACAAATCTGAGTTTTCAAACACATCAATTTCTTCATACTTCACACCTTTTTCATCTAGCAGCTCCTTTGCTCTCTTACAGAACGGACAGTACTGCTTTATATATATAACAACCTTTCTTTTAGCATTTTTCACAATTTATCTCCGTAGTTTATAAAATACAGTTATTATATATTAAGAAAGTATATATAAAATATCAAATTGTATGAAAATTATTTATGATTATGAGAGAGGAATAGAAAATAACATAGCATTAACCTTTGGAAACTTCGACGGCATTCACTTAGGACATGAGTTAGCAATTTCTACTCTAAAGAAGATAGCGCAAGAAAGAGGATTTCCCTCCGCAATCTTAACTTTTGAGCCTCATCCATCAACTGTTTTATTTAACAGAAATAATTTTAGATTAATAAATCAAGAACAAAAAAAGGAACTAATCAGCAGCTATGGTATAGATTACTTATACATTATCAATTTCAATAAAGGTTTTTCTCAAATCAGCTGTGATGATTTCATTAGCAAGATTTTGATAGATAGGTATAACACTAAACACATAATTGTTGGAGAAAGTTGTACTTTTGGTCATAAACGATTGGGTAATACACTAATCTTAAGGAAACATTCTGAAACGTATGGATATTCCTTGACTGAATTAGAACCATTAACAGTTGATGGAAAAATTTGCTCTTCTTCTTCAATTAGAGAGCACATGCAAAAGGGCAAAATAGAAATTGCTAATAAGTTGCTTGGCAGGTCTTATCAAGTTTCTGGTACTGTAATAAAAGGTGCACTTAGAGGTAGAGAAATAGGATTTCCAACCATAAACATTCCTATAGAAGATTATATGATAAAACCTAAGTTTGGTACATATTATGCTAAAGTGGCATTTACCTCCTTAGATGTCATTCCAGCACGTGATGCTGGAATCTATAGATCCCAGTGTCAAAGCAATGAAACAACAGAAGGTTTCGCAAAAGGCTCATTCTCTGACAGCGATCCAAATTGGCTATACGGAGTAGTCAACATTGGTATGAGGCCTACGTTTAAGGATTTAAAAAAACCCATAGTAGAAATGCACATATTTGACTTCAATGAAGATATATATGACTGTAAGGTTAATATACAACTTTTAAAGTTCATAAGATCAGAAAAAAGGTTCCTTAGTGTTGACGAATTAACAAAACAGATAAATCATGATATACTTGAAGCTTATCAGTTAAGGACAGACTTATGAAAAAACTATGCTTGATTATTACACTTATAATAGTATTGACAGATCAGGCGAGCAAGCTTTACATAAATTCATTGATTGATGAAGGAGAGTCAATTGAGGTTTCCAGCTTTATAAGACTAGTTGAAGTATGGAACTCAGGTATTAGTTTTGGAATGTTCAGCACCTTACCATATAGCGATCTCTTTTTTTCAGCATTTTCAACACTGATAATTGGTGTACTTGCATACTTAGTTTACAAGTCTAATGAGCAATTAACCTGTCTTGGTTTTTCCTTGATGATTGGTGGAGCAACCGGAAATGTAGTTGACAGGATCTACTGGGGAGCTGTATATGACTTCATATATTTTCATATTGGTGATTGGTATTGGCCAGCTTTCAATTTAGCAGATTTATATATAGTTTGCGGAATGTTTACATTGTTATATAAATGGTACATATATGATAGGTTTATTTCTAAGTGAAATGAGGAATAAATCATTGTTTTGAGTTCAATTATATTAGGTCAGAATAATGCTTAACAAGTTCTTTAGTTTTTTTATATTACCTGTATTTTTTTTCATTTATCCAATTGTTCTGAAAGCTGAAAGTGTAGAACACAACATAAAATATGCTAAACTCAGCAATGGGTTAGATGTTTATGTCGTCCCTAATTATCGAATTCCTGCTGCTCTACACGCAATAATATATAAAGTTGGAGGAATGGATGACCCGATTGGCAAAGCAGGATTAGCTCACTATTTTGAACATTTAATGTTTGAAACTACAGGAAAGTTTAAAGACATAGAATCTACTATGAGCAGTATCGGAGCTCAATTTAACGCTGGTACGACTAAAGAATATACCATTTACTACGAATTGGTCCTCAAAAGAGATTTACCACTAGCAATGGAAGTTGAAGCAGACAGAATGGGCAACTTTAATGTTACTCAAGACAAAATAGACAGGGAAAAAAACATCGTGCTAGAAGAAAGGAAGATGAGATTTGACAATCATCCTAACAATTTATTATGGGAAGAAATGAATAGTGTATTTTACCGTACTGGCTATGGCAGATCCGTTGTTGGCTGGGAAAGCGATATTAAAACTTACAATCAGGATGATATAACAAGATTTCACGATAACTATTATCACCCAAACAATGCAATACTGCTGGTTGTCGGTGATGTGGAATTTGATGAAGTAGTGAAACTAGCGGAAGAAAAATATGGAAAAATCAAAGCCAAGCCAGTAATTAGGTACTACCCAAACCAGGATCCAGTATACAATGCAAATTTATCAGTAACTTTAGAAAGCACTGAGGTGAAAGAACCAGTGTTATATTTTCGTTACCGTGTTCCTTTATTCAAGCATATAAGTGAAATTTCTGCCGTTGATTTGGTAGTTGACATTTTAGGAAGTGGCAAATCTAGTAAACTATATAAAGATTTAGTTCTAGATAAAAACATGGCAGTGTCAGTGTCTGCTTATTATGATAGTTTAACTTTTAGTGATGGTTATATTGATATTAAGATAACTCCAAAAAACGGAGTGAGTTTAGATGTCGTTGAAAGAGAGCTAGATAGCGCTATCAATCACTTTACTTCGGAAGGAATAACGAATGAGGAGTTGCAAAGCACAAAGTATAGGTACAAGGCGGCACAGCTTGATAATCTATCGAGCCTAACCAATATAGCATTTTTCTATGGCTCACATCTAGCACTTGGTATTCCAATTAATGAAATAGATATTTCATATAGTAAAATTAATGATGTTAATTTAGAAGATGTAAATAGTAAAATTCGTACCATCTTTTCTGCTAATAAGTTAGTTGGTCGTTTGCTACCAAAAGGAGGTAATAATGAAGATAAGTAAATTTGTATTTCTATTTCTTTTCTGTCTAGGCTTTAATTTACAAGCAAGCGGTAACCTAAATATAGAAGAGATCATTACCCGCAAAGGGTTTAAATTTTTATTCGTTGAAAACTGTGATTTACCAAAGGTCTCACTGAACATATCGTTCAAAGATGCAGGTTACGCATATGAGAATGTAGAAAAACAGGGACTTACTTGGTTCACTTCTCTTGCGATTCAAGAAGGAGCAGGAAAAAATGATGCCAAAAATTTTGCAAAAAAGCTTGAAGATAAAGGGATTAGCTTAAATTTTATTGCTGGTTTAGAAGCATTTAGGGCTTTGTTAAATACTTTGTCTGAGAATCTAGAGGAAGCAGTTTCGTTACTAAGCGATGCTATAATACACCCTAAAGTTGACCTCGAAGGATTGAATAGAGCTTGCGAGAAAGCCAAAGTTAATTTTAATAATCTTGAAAAAAATCCTTATTTTATTGCTGGAAAAGAATTAGATACGTTGCTGTTTAAAAAACATCCTTACTCAAAAAGTGAGTATGGAACTCTTGATACTATAATGAGCATTACTAGAGATGATGTTCTAGCATACGTAAAGCGTAATTTCACTAAAGATAATATAGTTATTAGTGTTGTTGGTTGCACAACAAAGGAAGAAGTTAGTGCACTACTGGATAAATATTTATCAAAACTACCATTAAAAAGATCAAAAGTCAGAAAAATACCTGTAAAAAATAACTTTGGCCCTGCAGAAAGTGCAAACATTTTTATGGATATACCACAGAGTGTAATATTTTTTGCTCAAAAAGGTATAGCTTACGAAGATCCTGATTATTATAACGCCAGCGTCTTAATTAACGCGCTTGGCGGCATGGGACTAAATTCAATATTAATGAAAGAACTGAGGCAAAACTTGGGTATTACTTACGGTGTTTTTGCACATATTATCCCCAATAAACATGGGAATGCTATAGTTGGAAATATGAGTACTGATAGCTCTACTGCTGGCAAAGCTATATTAGCAGTAAAAGATACATTGAGCAGAATAAAAAGGGAAGGAATTGATGAACAATTGTTCAAGGATGCAAAAACCATTTTAGTAAATAACCTTACCTTTTTTCTATCTAATAACACAAATACAGCAATACTATTAGATGATACGCAAATAAATGATCGTGACGTTAACCGCATAAATAATTATGCGGATATCATTAACGACGTTAAATTAGAGAAAGTAAACGAACTGGCAAGTTCTTTATTAGATCCTGAAAATTTATTCTTTGTTAAAGTCGGAAGAAACACTTAAAGCAAACGGTCACTATAATATGTGATAAATTTTGAACTATATATCCTTATAGTTTAAATATATAGTTAATTTAACGTTCAGG
>NZ_NJBR02000021.1:0-4528 GCF_002204235.2 Wolbachia endosymbiont of Wuchereria bancrofti | reverse complement strand
TTAGCTTTAATATTTAAGGAACTTACCAGACAAAAAAAACCCGGAGTAGCTAGTTACTAACTCTTTATTTTAAAAATTTGACGTTGGGTGACATCTTAAACGTTTTATAAGCGCACTTCAGCTTGTATTAGGTAAGAACCTAGATTTTAAAGGCATAAAGTGCAAATAGTGCGAAAAATTAAACAACAGCACACCAAATATAAGGTTTTCTTGTCATTTTAATCTGCACAGGTTGAGAAGTTATATAAAATAGCTCCACTACTATGATGAGAGAGCTAGCAAAGTGTGTTAAGTAATTTTTTGCATTTTTGTAAGCTATTTGAGTGACACCGTAGGTTACTAGACGATAGAGAATTTTACAAAAATTCATTTCTAACTTACACTACAATTTTAAACCTACAACTTATGTGCAATAGGCTTATAATAAAATCTTTGTCAGTGTTATGCATCTTCTTGTTTGCCTTATACGTAATACTGCCAAATTTCTTTGATAATAAGTTTTTTATCTCAAAAAAGAGAATAAGCTTAGGGCTCGACCTAAAAGGCGGATCATCTTTACTTCTTAATGTAGATTTGGATTTCTATTTCAAAGAAAAGTTGGGTATGTTAGCCGATGAGATAAAAGAAAGCCTGCTGATAAAAAACATTGAATCCAGCGTACAAAGCGGTAAACAAGTAGTTGTGATTTTAAATAATATTGATGACTATAAAAAAGTTTCAGCATTAGTTTATAAAATAAACCCAAATTTAGAGCTGAATAGAAAAAGCACCTTGATTTCTATTTCATACAAGCCTTATTATAAGAATTCTCTAATCAATGAAGTAATTTCAGAGTCGATAAGTAATGTCCAAAGACGTTTAGATAAGCTTGGTACTAAGGAAGTAAGTGTGCAAAAACAAGGACGGAATAAGATATTAGTTCAAGTACCTGGAGTAGAAGATACGGAACAAATAAAATCTCTGCTTGGCAAAACTGCCAAGCTAGCTTTCCATTTAGTAAACACTAACGTAGCCAAAATGCAGGATGTAGACCATAAAACGATTGTCATACTCAAGGATTCTTTAGGCAATTCTTACCCAATATTCCGCAAGACTGAAATAGGCGGTGATTCTCTGGTTAATGCATCAGTTAGATCTGGTTCACTTGGTAAACCAACAGTACATTTTAAATTTGACAGCATAGCGAGTAAAAGATTCGCGAAAATCACTAAAGAAAACGTGGGAAAACCCTTTGCAATTGTTTTAGACAACACAGTTTTAACTGTGCCAACAATACGTGAACCAATTCTAAACGGAGAGGGAGAAATTAGTGGCAATTTCACTGAAAAACAAGCAAGTGAGCTTGCAATACTTTTAAAATCTGGCGCATTGCCAGCACCACTTAAAATAATAGAAGAAAAAAACATTGGTCCAAGTCTTGGAGAAGAGTCAATAAAAGCAGGAGAAATAGCAGTGATAATCTCTATCGTAGCCGTTGCTTTATTTATCATTATCATTTACGGCAAGTTAGGTTTGTTGGCCTCTGTTGCACTGTTTTTTAATGTAATCTCTATACTATTAATTCTCACCTTACTTGAAGCAACTCTTACTCTACCTGGAATTGCCGGCATTGCGCTAACTGTTGGTATGTCGGTAGACGCAAATGTTTTGATATTTGAACGCATTCGTGAAGAAATAAGATCCGGAAAAAGAATAGTTCGCTCTATTGAGGAAGGATTTAAGAATGCAATAAAGACAATCCTTGATTCAAATATCACTACGTTAATTGCTGCTGGGATAATGTTCGTTATTGGCAGCGGAACAATCAGAGGCTTTTCTATTACCTTATCAATAGGGATCTTATGTTCGATGTTTTCTGCAATTACAGTCACAAAACTTCTAATAGAACTATGTGTTGATCCAAAGAAGTTGGTGCTTTAAGTCATTAAGCCCTTGTCTTTACCTTCAACGCTTTAAGGATCAGTTGATCCAAGAGTACTACTAGGTTGTTGTCCATCCTTATCAGATTCCCCTATAGGGTAAGTGTTCTTTTCCTGCTAGGTAAAATATTCCTTTATTTTTTTAACTGCAGGCATGATGACATATTCTGTTACAAGGAAACTTGCAATCAATGCAACAACTTCTATTAATCCACCAAGTTCAGCGGCTAATCCTATATCTAACATTACATTAGGAGTAGTACTTACAGCTGCGCTAAGGCCAACTTCCATTACCATGTCAAAAATATATTCTACACTAAGAAAACTGCACCCTGACTGTTTTTATCTGGTGGTCGATCAAACATTTAAAAAAAATCAAATAGTAAACATATCAAACAGTACAAAAACGTTGTAGAAACAACAGCAGTAATATTACATACAGCAAATGGTGATAAAGACATCAACCCTCTGGTATACAACCTACAAACGCACCTATTACAATACCTAGACTACCTACTATAACTGCTGTATATGTTATATCCAATATAACATCTATTTTATTCCTTGCCGCACTATTCACATCTTCAACACCTAATTAATAACAAAATGTTACTTAATTTTTCCTGATTTACCAAGTAATTCTACCCATCAATCTAATTCCAAAACAGCGAAATTGTTGTATAATGTCACTTTCAAGTTTTGTTTCCAATGCGTAAGTTTGCGATACTCTTTTCTATACTACTTGTAATAGTTGCTTACCATCTAAACAATGAAGTTGTATTTGAAGTAGCAAAGCTATTTAGTGGTATATTTATCAGTCTATTAAAATTAATAAGCTTACCCTTGGTTTTTCTATCTATAGTATCCACAATTTCTGGGCTCAAAGATTCAATCAAAATTAAAATCTTAGTTAAGAAAACACTATTTTATACGCTGCTTACAACTATTATAGCTGCGTTTGTTGCGTTATCATTTTATCTGCTAATAGATCCAGTAAGAAAAAACTTCATAAGTAACACGATAGAAAGTGCAAGCAATAGCAATTATAATTATTTTTCATATTTGAAATCACTCATTCCTTCAAATTTTATGCAAGTTTTTCTCGAAAATAACATTATTGGTGGCATATTGATCGCTTTTTTGATGGGTAGAGCTATTATTTCACTTCCAAAAGGAAAACAAGATATATTACACCAGGTATTCTCTGCACTGTTTGACACGCTACTTAAAATTGCTCAATGGTTATTAAAGTTTATTCCACTTGCTGCATGGTCTTTTATCACATGTTTTTTGCATGAATTAAAAGGTGATAGCGAATTTTATAGTCTTTTGTGGTATTTTGCTTGCATAATGTCTGCAAATTCCGTGCAGGCGTTTCTGATTTTACCGCTACTTATATGGTATAAGGGCATATCACCAATTCGAACACTAAAGGGAGTCATGCCAGCATTGACGCTTGCGTTTTTCTCTAAATCATCCAGTGCAACACTGCCTACAACCATAGACTGCGTGCAAAATAAGCTAAAAGTGCCAAAAAAACTGTCGTCTTTTATTTTACCAATATGCACAACAATCAATATGAATGCATGTGCCACGTTTATTTTGATTACAGTAATGTTTGTTGCAGAGATGAATGGGTGCACATTTTCCCTAAGCGAAATGTTCATATGGACTTTTTTAGCTACAGGCGCTGCAATTGGCAACGCTGGAGTACCGATGGGATGCTATTTTATGGCAACTAGTTATCTCGTATCGATGAACATTCCTCTGTACATTATGGGACTGATTTTGCCTATTTACACGATCATCGATATGTTTGAAACTGCAATAAATGTCTGGTCTGATGTTTGTGTAACCCAGATAATTAATAAAGAATATAATGGTGAAATCCAAAAATGATGTTAGACAAAGAGAACCCAATAATAAAAGAATTCAAGGAAGCCGGAGCGATTTTGCATGGGCATTTTGTGCTGTCATCAGGGCTGCACAGTGATACATACACACAATGCGCTAAGATTTTTGAGAATCCAAGTAGAGCAATGAAAGTCTGTGAGCTACTGGCAAATAAAATAAAAAAAGAGCTAAACAGCTCCATAGATTTAATACTCTCTCCTGCAATTGGTGGGATAATTGTTGGCTATGAGATTGGCAGGCAACTTGGAATGAAAACAATGTTTTGCGAGCGCGTTAATGGCAAGTTTGAACTGCGCCGTGAATTTGAGATTAAACAAGGTGAGAAAATATTACTAGTTGAAGATGTAATAACTACAGGCAAATCTTCACTTGAAGCTGTGAAATGTGCAGAAGATATGGGAGGTAAAGTCGTTGCTGAAGCTTCCCTAATAAAGAGAAATAGTGAAACAAAATTACCTTTTTCTATCATATCTTTACTTGAGCTCAGCATTAAAAATTACAGTGAAGCAGAGCTTCCTGAAGAATTGAAAAAACTGCCTATAATCAAACCAGGGAGCAGAGAATATTTAAGTAATTGTTCAAAGTAATCTTATATCATCTAAGTAGCTCATAGAAATGCAAAAATTTGCTTGACAGGTTTTAATAGTCTTCTTATCATAGTATTAAAGCTATTTATTACTTGTCTTCATGATTTG